>JAFGTH010000149.1 GCA_016934225.1 Lentisphaerota bacterium
ACACAACCCGAGAGCATCCACTCGTAGGTTTTGTAATGCATTTCCCGGCCAAACTCAATCAGACGTCTTTGCTGATCCGTCATTTTACCGAGACAAATCGGACGACCGATAGACGGAGAATATCCGTCAGCCCGACCACCGACATTAATCTGCACAATGTCACCTTTCTCAAACTTCCGGTGTGTTCCTCGCGAAATTGCGTTTGTGGTTTTTTTACCGCCGAAAGAGTAAACCGTGTGCGCTTCGCACTCACCGCCATTGCGATAAATAGCATCTATCGCAACACCGGCAAGCTGCAATTCAGTCATACCCGGTTTAATAACATTTAACATAGCCTCCATCGCCAGTTCGCCAATGCGAAGTCCTTCGCGCAGACAGGCGATTTCTGCAGACGATTTGATTTGACGCAATTTCGTCATGATCCCGTCCGCATTAATAATCTCGGCATCCGGAAAGCACGAACGCAAACCTTCATACATGGCCATATTTGTGCAAAGATATCCCGCAACACCGATGCGCTTGGGCCCCTTCACGCCTATTGACGCAAAAGCATCTGTATAACTGCTTGATGCAAGACCGGGATATGCCGGATCAGCCGTCTCGCGGTATTCTTTGAGCATGTGAATGTTGGAAATCAAACTTCGCCCGCGCGCATAAGTTTCGCTTTCCAGCCCAATCAGGAGCACAGCCTCACCGGTCGGAGCCACTGCAACACCGCCCATTTCAAACAAAGGCCAATATGCGGACAGATAACGCACGTTCGAATAATCCGCTTCATTGGAGTTTGCTACCATCACATCAAGTTTAGCATCGGCAATCAACGCTGCCGCCCTTTTTACACGTTCGTGATATTCTTTTGCCGGAATCTGAACGTTTTGCATCGGTTATGTTCCTTTCTTATTCGCTACCCAACAACTTGCCGAAACATTTTATAATTACATTACATTTATTACCATTCGTGCAAGAAAGATTAGCCTACGCTTTTCCAAATGCAATAAAAAACGCCACGACGTCATTCGTTCCGGGTAAGCACAAAATCCAGCCGAAAGCAGGAACAAAAATTTTCTACCATGAAGCACATGGATGACGAGGAAACCGCAGAATATCGAACAAGAAATATCGAATGTCGAAACGGGGAGAAAATGGAGAGAATGCAATGGGAAATTCTTTGTTACGGACTGAAAAGAAGACCTCGTGTGTCCACCCGTTTGACTACCAAGTGTGCGTTCTTGAAGTTCTTCCGCCGAACCTAAATCCCTAACACTCTCCTTTTATCTCTGTATTCCGCGGCATCAAAAAAGTCTTGTGTTTGCTCGTTGAGGCGCACAGTATAATTTCAACAAAAAAAGGAGTGTCATTTACCCTGAAGAAAAAGCGCATGCGTTAAGGACAATACCTCGCGGTCTTTGCTGTCTGAAAGACACCGAGTAAAGCGAGGTTACTCTGGACATCAGTTCATTACGCACAACCCGAATGGGAAAACAAAATCATGAATGGAAAAAACGTGAAAAGAGCGCTGATAGTCTGGGGAGGATGGGACGGTCACGAGCCGAAACAATGTGTTGATATTTTCGGGCCATGGCTGAAAACAAAAGGCTTCGATGTCACAATCGCCGACACGCTTGATGCATATCTCGACTCAGAAAAAACATCGAATTACTCGGTCATTATACCTGTGTGGACTATGGGAACAATTAATAGTGAACAAAGCAATGCACTTCGAAATGCAGTTCGAGGCGGCAGCGGACTTGCGGGATGGCACGGCGGCATGGGCGATTCGTTCAGGGACAACACTGAATACCAATTTATGACCGGCGGCCAGTGGGTGGCACATCCGGGCGGAATCGTGCCATATACTGTCAACATTCGAGATCACAAAGATCTCATAACAAAAGGGCTTCGCGACTTTCGGATGAAATCTGAACAGTACTATATGCATACCGACCCCTGTAACGAGGTACTGGTAACCACAACTTTCACGGGTCGCCATGGCGGCGTGCCATGGATAAAAAATTGCGTTATGCCCGTAGTTTGGAAAAAACGGTACGGCAAGGGACGCGTCTTTTACTCCTCGCTCGGTCATGTTGCAAAAGATTTTGATGTTCCTGAAGTATTGGAAATTGCCAAACGCGGCATTCTTTGGGCCGCGAGAGAGAAAATAGTACCAGAATATGTATCGCCCAAAAAACGATAAAGCTCAATCATGACAAGCATGATTTGTATTAATACGTGCGATAACGCTTACATAACCAATAAGCCCAAAAGAGTATTTGAACAAAATAATTGATTTTACAGGTTAACCGGTTACGTCAAAAAGAGACATTCTAAAAAATGCACAAAAAGAACTACGCAATGAACGGAAACAAAACAAAGATCGGCATAGTGGGATGCGGCAATATCAGCGACATCTATTTCAACAATTTCTGTAACTTGTTCAATAACGTGGAAATCAAGTCATGCGCTGATATTGTCATGGAGCGCGCGCAAACCAAGGCAATGAATTATGGAATATACGCGGTAACAGTCGCTGAATTGATGGCTGATCCTGAAATTGAAATCATAGTAAATTTGACCGTGCCTCAGGCGCATTACGAAGTTTCCATGAACGCTATAAAAGCCGGCAAAAATGTTTATTCGGAAAAACCAATCGCACTGACTCGCAAAGAAGGCAAGGCGCTGCTATCCATGGCCCGTAAAAAACATGTGATGATTGGAAATGCCCCCGACACGTTTATGGGCGCCGGTATTCAAACGTGTGTCAAACTCATAAACGACGGCGCCATCGGCGATCCGATTGCAGCAACGGCATTCATGATGAATCATGGGCATGAACACTGGCACCCGAACGCCGAATTTTATTATAAGTTCGGCGGCGGCCCCATGTTCGACATGGGGCCATACTACCTAACCGCGCTTATCGCATTGCTCGGCCCTGTGAAACGCATTACCGGTGCAACTAAAATATCCTTCACTGAGAGAATATATTGTGGCGATAATGAAAAGAAGGGACAAAAGATAAAAGTGGACATCCCAACACACGTTGCCGGTATTATGGACTTCAAAAACGGTGTGGTCGGAACAATTATTACCAGTTTCGACGTTTGGTCACATCACCTGCCCAGCATTGAAATTTACGGGACCAACGGATCGTTGCAGGTTCCCAACCCAAACGAATTCGGCGGAACGGTCTCGTTGTTCAAATCAAATGACGAAGGATGGCGAAATGTGCCCCTTACCCACGCATATGAGCAAAACAGCCGTGGTATCGGCGTAGCTGATATGGCAAAGGCGCTAACGGACAAATATGCGATTAGAGCAAGCGGAGAGATGGCCTATCATGTTCTCGACCTCATGCACGCGTTTCATGACGCATCCGACAAAAACAGACATATCGAGATCCAGAGCACATGCAAGCGTCCCAAGCCAATGTAATAAAAAGTGTCCGAACATAGATACTGCGAAACAGGATTGTTTTAGATGATCCACAGAGTCTTTACATCCGTTTTCGTTTCCTGCTCCGCCTTGCTTTTGGAAATATCTTGCGATACTGCGAGCACAGTTAGTCGCGGCTGAGAATAACCAATCATTGTAAATATCGTAAATGGCTTTCCGTCACCTGTTGTTTGGGAAGATTTCTCCATTATTCTAAAGGAAAGCTGATCTAATCCGCTTGCGAGAATCTCGTCACAATCCGATATTACGCGATGCAACACACCGGATTTAATATAATACCGAACATCAACCACACCAGATGCCGTCTGCACTCCTATCGTCATATCCGTATCTGAAGGAGCTGCCCGCACAATTTCCGCATTGCGTATGTCTTCATTGATTAAAGACAAAGCTACCTTGGCGTTATCATTTATTCCAGATGGAAAAGACGTGTGCCCGCATTTCCACACTGTTGCAAGAGAAAAAACGGCAGCAATCATAGCTACCGAAATAGCCACGGCGATGCCATCTTCCAGACGCGAGACAACAAATCCAGCCTTTTCCAAGCTTCGGTCACTTCGCTTTGTCATCTCAACATCATGTTTCCGGCATCGCCGTGTTTATACTCATGAAAAAACACTTTTCACTATGTAATACACCTTGCAGGCCGGATTGGTCACACAAACGAAAATTTTTTCAGAATTTTCTGTGCTGCCGTAAGGCTCTGGAACAGATGTCATTACGCGCAGATCAGACATTACCGATGCAACATGGATACTGAGGATTCGCCCTGAATCCGACGGTTCGGAAGGTTTTTGACAGGATATCTGTAACGGAGTTGAGCCGATCGGGATAATCGCCGGTTATTCGCTGACTCCCGGCGAAAAATTACATCCAGCCCCTGTCCTGCATCGTTGACACAAGTTCCGCCGCCGCAAGAGCCCAGGCAGCTCTACGCAAGGACGCTTTTTTCCGCATCGCAATTTCCTTCACGCGTGAGAAAGCTTTTTCAATGAGCCTGTCAATCACTTCATATGTCTCGGTCGCCTCGGTCAACGATCCTGACTTTGCCTTGCGCCATTCCACATAAGATGCAATTACGCCGCCCGCATTCGCCAATATATCCGGCACAATAGGAATGTTTTTTTCCATAAATATTTCGTCGGCTTCGCTATCGGTTGGTGCATTAGCGCCTTCAACTATCAATGATGCTTTAACATTCGACGCATTTTCCCTGGTCAACACATGACCGGCTGCTGCGGGAATCAACACATCTACGTCCGTTGCAAGAAGTTCTTCGTTTGTAATTCGGGTGATTCCGCCCCGATCTTGAATCTTTCTGTTGTCCGACTTCATCAAATCCGCGATATTCAAACCGTTTGCAGCATAAATCCCGCCATATATGTCGCTTACCGCTACTACACGGGCTCCAAGACCATGTAGAAAACTTGCGGTATGCGATCCAACATTACCAAAACCTTGAACAGCCACGGTTACGTTCGATATGTCTTTACCCAGCAATTCTTCACATGCAAGTCTGGTCGCCGTTGCAACACCGCGGCCGGTGGCTTCATTACGACCCGGCAACCCACCGATACGCGGCGGTTTCCCCGTCACAGACTCCGGCATGTGCGTCTCGCCGAATATTATGGCCATATCTCTCGGGCCTGTTGCCATATCAGGCGCTGGAACATACAGGCCTGCTATCAGATCAAGTTTCATGAGATGAACATACTCACGAAGAATGCTGTCTTTGGTGACCCTGTCCAGTTTTTCCGGATCAACGCGGATTCCGGATTTGCCGCCGCCGAAAGGAACCTGTACAAGCGCGGTTTTCCAAGTCATCAATTCGGCGAGTTCCGCAGTTTCTTCAAGAGTTACGTCAGGGGCCATCCGTATTCCGCCTTTTGCGGGACCGCGTGATGTATTGTGATAAACCACAAACACTTCAGCGTGCAGAATATCTCCATTGCTTGACCTCACCGTAAGATGATTCTGAATCTGCTTCTCAGGATGCTCAAAATAGATTCGTGCATCGTCCGGAATATCCACAAGCCCCGCTATCTGGTCAGTTTTTAATACAGACATAACGTCCTCCTTCACAGATCCGACAAATCAAGGTGCCAGACAATTG
>JAFGTH010000150.1 GCA_016934225.1 Lentisphaerota bacterium
CCTTCCAATTTCAGTTTAAGCGTATGATTTCCCGGCCCGAGCATTATGCTTCCGAAATTGAAATATTTTTGGAGAGTTACTGATGGAGCATAACCATCAAACAAAGTCGGAATAGGACAGAACTTCAGATCCACCAGGTTATGAAAAATAATACGGCTGCTGTATTCCTCGCCGGGAAGGGCGGCATTTGTGGTGCCGCCATTCACTATCATTTCGAGCTGCTGGTATATTTCTGCCGGTGTTGCGTTGGTGTTTTTGGGCGAGAATGTTGTGCGCACAAGTTCCCACGGTGTGCCTTCCCGAACATGGTATATTACCGTCGTGTCCCAGATCAGCTTGCCAAGAGAGTCTCGTTCAAAGAGCCCGTCTCCGTCATTGTCTGCGGCAATTGGCATGCTTATCGCGACATATTCTTCACTATTGGTAGGATAAAATGCCATCGAAGCGCCGATACTCATACTGGAAAGACGCAAATCATATCGGATCCATTCTATTGCCTTCTCGATATTGACGTGGAGTTTGTTTTCTATTGCTTGCTCATGCCATGCTTTCAATCCATGAACAAAGATGGATGTAGTTGCGGCGACCACAAGAACCATGATGGAAATAGCCACCACTATCTCGATTACGGTAAAAGCTCTTTTCTTAAATCGAATCGGATCCCTCATGTAAATTTTCTCCATTATGCGTCTATTAGTGAACTGACAGTTACCGGTACAGAAGAAGTAACTCCCGGTTGAGTTTCATACACAACATTCACAATTATTTCCGTGCAGTAAGGATTTACCGGCGCGTTTGTTATAACAGTTGTTGAACGCCAGAACATGCCGTTGACATTGGTCACGCCGAATTGATCGAGCTGGGTATTTGTTTCGTTCATCATTGATAAGGAGCTGTACGCGTAAACCTTGCAGTTTTCTATCCTGTTACGCGCAAGAACGGATGCCGTGTAGACGTTGCCTGCCGCAAACTGAAGTTTGCTTGCCTGAATAGCGCCGTAGAGAATACCCCCTAATATGAATGTCAGAATCAGGCTGGCTACCATTACCTCCACCAGCGTGAACCCGGAATTTGTCAACGAGAATGAGACATTTTTTTCAGACGATTTCAAGCGGTTCCCTCCATACTCTCATTATTGCGAACAGGCAAATAATTATATTCGCTCCAGCCGTCATATGTTTATACACAGAAGCGATTCAATTCGTCACTTATTCTCTGGTATTTTCAGTGGAAACGGTTGATTATTAATATTTCTGTCAATATCCTGAAAGTGTTTTGTGTCGAATAAATTATCAACCGGTATTTTAGGCATTTATTGTGCTCTAACTAATAAGGCAAACTTGTAAAATTAACAGGTTTCAGGTATGTGACATTTTTCACTGCTACGGTGTATAATATAGTGACTATAAAGTATGCTGATATGTCGGATGGAGCTCTTGCTGAAAGGGCGCTGAACGGGGACAAGAAGGGTTTTGAGGAGCTTGTACGAAGATATCAGCGCGCAGTTTTCGGTTTGGCCTATCACATGACAAGCAATGTGGCAGACGCTGAAGATCTTACGCAGGAAGCATTTGTGACCGCGTACAGACGACTGGACAGTTTCGACATGGATCGTTCGTTTCGGAATTGGATTATAACGATATGCGCGAATCTGACAAAAAATACGTTCAGAAGTCGAATTCGCCGAAAAAAGACTGAAGAATCATATTTGTTACAAAGAGAAATACAAGAATCGGGGAAGAAGAAAGAAAACCACGGAGATTTATTGACCGCTCTTGCGGCATTGTCACCGAAATTACGAGCGCCGTTAGTGCTTAAACATGTGGAAGGGTGCGCATACGAAGAGATAGCGAGGATATTGAATATTGGAATAAGCGCGGCGAAAATGCGAGTGAAACGCGGAAGAGACGAACTTGTAAAATTGATGGAATCTCAACACACAACGAACGAGATATGAAACGTCATAACGATAGAATACATGATGCGTTGGACAATCCGAAGCTCTCTGAACAAATGGCGGATGTTGATTCGCACCGACTTGAAGCTTATCGCAGAGTGCTTGCGCGTCTGGAAAATGCCAGGATTCAACCTTCGGATGATCTGTTTGATCGAATCATCAAAGCGCTTCCCGAAAAGGAACCGAAACATATTCCTTTCAAAACTGTCAGATGGATATGGACGCCGTCGGAATCGGGCTTTGCGCCTGTTTTGATTCGAGCCGCTGCGATAGTGCTGGTGATGCTGGCAGTGTCGCTCATAGTTTTAAACATTCATATGAAACGTTTGCAAAAGACGTTTGTGTTTCATGCTCCCAATGCATATTCCGTGGAACTCGTTGGAACTTTTAATCAGTGGCAGAGAGGCAGTATTGCTCTGCGCGGCCCGGATGCCGACGGTAATTGGGTCACAACCATCAAATTACCCGCCGGTCGGCATGAATACATGTTTGTAGTTGATAAAACAAGGTGGTTAGCCGATCCGAATGCGAAATTGAGCAGACCAGACGGTTTCGGCGGAGAGAATTCGATACTGGAAATATAACGAAAAATTGTGTTATTCTTCAAGAATTCTCTGGTAGGGTCAATTTTGTGATATGAATATGCGCAGAATCAAAACAATCTTGTTTGTATTGGCAACAGCTGCGCTTGCGCAAACATTGTCTGCCGAGGTTCCGGATACTTGGAGCGATATCGTCGCCCAGTGCAGACAGTCTTCACTTTCTCCGCAACGTGTTCGAGCCATCAAACGCGCCTGCGATGAAGCTGAGATTCCCGCCGAGAAGGCCTGGGTTCTTGTCAAACAGGCTGTCATGGCGCCGGATGGCGATCTTGTGCTTGACAAGATTCAAGAGGGGCTGGCGAAGGGTATTACGCCTGCGGCTATTGAACAGGCAGCCAAACGAAGACGCGAGATGTTGGTTGAAGCAAAGAAACTGGTGACTGAAGAATCAAGAATTGGGCAAAGGGAAGTATTAATTGCAGTTATGCATGCAATCGAAAGCGGTGTGGATAAATCGTTTTTAGCCATTCTTCTTGCCGACAAGGAAGGATTATTGCCTGTCGAAATTGGCGCTGCTGTACGCTCGAGCGAATTGCTCAAGCTGGGCGGTTTCAGCAAGGGCGAAGTCAGTAGTATTGCCCGCGATTTCACATACCGCAATCTAACCAAAGAACAAATGCGCCAAGCGGTGGTTCACGCAAACCGGCGCAAGGCATCTGGAGCCAGCACTGAGGTTATTCGTCAGGAATTGTGGCAAAAACCGGCAGGAATTCTCGAAATACGAACACAGAAACGGTCTTTGCGCTTGTACGGTCAACGCACCGCGCATACTGCCGCAAAAGATCCTCCTGGATTGTCAGTTGAGAAGAAATCCCGGAAGTCCGGTGAAGAATATGCTGTTGTCGGAATACGCGATAAAGACGGCTTGGTATTCTTACATCCCGGCAAGGACAAGGATAAAGACAAAGACAAAGACAAGGACAAGGATAAGGATAAGGATAAAGATAAAGACAAGGACAAGGACAAGGACAAAGACAAAGACAAGGACAAAGACAAGGACAAAGACAAGGACAAAGACAAGGACAAGTAAATTACCTGTGTACTGTCCGCATGGTCGGGTTGGCCAGCTTATTTCACCTGATTGATTGATCCCCAATAGGATAACACGGGCACAAAGCCGGCGTTTCCGTTTACGTCGTGAAGGATCGTGTAATTCAGCGTCGCATTTCCGCGAACATTTCTTTTCTATTTCTGTCTGCGCCACAAACGGATTGATTCGTCATGCGTGTTCGGATTAAAATATCACTCAGTACATGAACATTTTAACTCGAACAAAACGATTCCGGGAACGGCGCATATTTCTGGTCGGTGTTGCGGTGTGCATACTATTTTCCGTTCCGCTGGTTGTTCGGGGCGCTGGAAGCGAAGGCGACGATGTGTTGCTTCTGACTTGGCTGAATACGCTGTTCGATTATGATGTATCCGTAGGTTATTCCGATAATGCTTATCTTTGGCCAAGCAACCGAGTTGCCGACGGGCTGGTAAACATCATACTTCAAACCGAGACCCGCAAGGAATTAAGCGATCATTCCGCCATCTACATTTCAAGCTATATTGAAAAGAAAACTTTTTTTTCCGAGCGAGTTGCGGACGAATTGTCGGCCGATGCTTATATTGAATATTCCTATTCGTCCGGCATGTTTGAGGCAGGCATTTCAGATCTTGCAGTGTACGAAGATTATCGCATCAGCGACGATTTGGACGGCCTGGAATCCGCTGGTGACTATCAATCCTGGTCCGACAGGGCGCGTTTCGCCATGGAATATGATCTTGGCAAGCACAATCTTGCGATTGATGCGAGTTACAGGGCAAAGCGGTATCAGGATATGGCTTTTGATTTTGCGGAAATGGGATATCGTTTGTTGCATTACTGGTATCTCTCGGAGAAAATAACATCGCGCCTGATCTGTGCCGTAAAACAGAAAACATATGATGAATTGCAGGCAACAAGCGCGGATGGTGAGATTCATGCTGAAAATCCTTTGCTTGCCATTGACAGTTACGAAGTCGGATTCCGTTTGCGCAGGCGCAGCGCCGGAAGTGGGCGTGTTGAAATTGAAGCGCGCTACAAACTGAATGATGATAGGTTTGCGGAACAGGATTCGTACAATCAAATCGGGGTTGGCGCTTCCGGGGCTGTCCAGATCGGTATTCATTACGCGGCGACTGCGTTATTTGATTTTCAACAGCGCAACTACATGGAGCGGGTTGTGGATGTTGTTGGAACGGCGCAGACCGACAACTTCGTATCATGCAAAATTATGATTGAGCGGGTTGTATACAAAGATCTCTGTGCATATGTCGCCTATGAGCTTGAGATGCGCAATTCCAATTTTGATCCGTATGATTATCGGGAGAACATGGCGACCGTTGGGCTGAAGCAGCTTTTATAATTTGCTTTACGACAAATATTTCCTGGCAACTTACATTCGAGCGGGAAAATCCGGTTTAATGCGGATAAATTTACTATGCATAACTTCGCGTAATTTTCGTGTCAGAAAGATGCGAGCCAGCCGCCGTCAACGTATATAATCTGGCCGGTAATGAATGCTGCTGCATCGGAAGCGAGAAATACTGCCGTCCCGGAGATGTCGTTGGGGGAGCCCCATCGTCCGAGAGGCGTTTTGTTCCTAACCCATTTGTCAAATTCGGGATCTTCGGCTAATGGCCGGGTCATTTCTGTCTTGATATAGCCTGGTCCGATGCCGTTGACGCGTATTCCGAATTGGGCCCAATCAACTGCAAGCGCTTTGATTAATTGTTTAATTCCACCTTTGGACGCAGTATAGGGCGCGGTTGTTGGGCGTGCTGCTTCGCTCATGAGCGAAGCGATCATGATGATATTGCCGGGTTGTTTTCTGGCTATACGGTCCTGGGCGAAACACTGTGAAAGCACGAACGGCGCCGTTAAATTCACGCGCAGAATCTGTTCAAAATCGGTGGATTTGATATTTTCCGCTCGCCCTCGGCACTGGGCGCCTGCGTTATTCACGAGTACGTCAATGCCGTTCATTTCATCGGATGCTTGCTGGTAAAATTGTGGAATACCGGATATATCGTTGAGATCGTATATGAACGATCGGCAAGCAGTATGGTAATCCTTCAGGCTTTTGAGAGCAGCTTTGTTCTTATCCGGATTTCTGCCGGAGATAGCGACAATTGCTCCGGCTGAAAGCATGGCATGCGCGATAGCTAACCCTATTCCGGTATTTCCACCGGTCACCAATGCTTTCCGCCCTTTGAGATCGAATGAAATTATGTTTCTGGACACGCTTTACTCCCGGCATTTCATATTGTGCCTGATCGCGACGGATGCAGGATAATATGCGATGGCGCATTATCCGGCAAGCATGGAAGGCGCTTACCAATATAAGGACTTTTTGAGCTTGCTGTTCCTGTCTTTCCATGGTTGCATTATCGCATAAGTCCGACGTGTGTGCGAAGCGATTCCGTATCGCGCAAACGGTAAATAAGGACGAATCTGTTGGCAACAGGAGTAGCGCAAATAATGGATTCAAATCAGCAACCTCATCAATCACCGGCAGACAAAACTCAGGCGCTCACTCCGCCTCCTGCCGCTTCCGCGCCTCAGGAAACTGCAGAGCAGCGGCGGACGATCAGAATGCAACGCGGCAAAGCCGCGGATGTCAAGATAACGTTTATGGGCTCTACTAACGGGGCGGATGCAACCGAATCGGAAGGATCTTCCTTAGACGCGGTGGTTCACGCATTAGGCGCTATTTTTCACAATACGATTCACCAAAGCTGGTTATCGGTATCGGACGTCAACGACACGCTGGACCGTGCGTTAGCAATTGTTCAGAAGGCGCTTGCCGAGCACGACGAAATCACGTTCAGCATTTCGGAC
>JAFGTH010000151.1 GCA_016934225.1 Lentisphaerota bacterium
CTGGTATGTGAACGATTTGACAGGGCCGGTTACCGATCCGACCGGGCCAGGCAGCGGGTCTACAAAGGCAATCAGGGGCGGATCGTGGGTAACGTCTGCAACCCAATTACAATGCGCACCCCGTTACGAGCTTGATCCATCGCTGAGATATGCCGATCTCGGGTTTCGTTGCGCAAGCACATCTGGCGGTGGTGGTAACGCAGGGACAGAAGGCGATACAAACGCCAACGGTATTCCGGATTGGTGGGAGATGTGGTATTTTGGATCCGGCACGGGCGGCGGAGAAACGTTCAGCGCCACTGATGACACGGATCACGACGGTCATAACAATCTACAGGAGTATATTGCCGGAACGGATCCGACAAAGGAATCATCCGTGTTTGTGATTCGCGGAGTTACCAGTACACCAAACAAAACAAACTTTATTATAAAATGGGCCAGTGTCGCCGGCAAACTTTATACAGTAGAGCGATCAACTAATTTGACGACCGGTTTCATACCGATAGCAACGGACATACCTGCCACAGCATCGGAAAACACGTATATTGATTCAGTCGGAAATGAGGGGCTTTACTACTACAAAGTGAAAGTGCAGCAATAGATAATCAACCAAGACCAGCGCGTTTAAGGCTCTGCAATCCACCCCTGAGAACACCGATATTAAAGCCCATTTGTCGCAACAGGAATGCCGCTGTTGAACTGAGCCGTCCGTTCTCGCAATAGCATATGTACAGCACATTCTTGTCAAGCTCTGCTGCACGTTCTCGTATATCCTGCAACGGAATCTGAAGTGCGCCATGCAGGTGCGATTTGGCTGCCTCCTCGTCACGCACGTCTATCCATTTGGCGCCTTTCGATACTTCTTCCTGTGCTTGCATTGGAGATAACCATCTGAGCAATGGTTCCTTTATCCAGTCGTTGAAACCATCTTTGGATAATCTCATTACCGCGCCATCGGATGTCATTGTAATCGTGGCATTACGTTTCGCATTGGAAATCAGCGCTTCTTCACCAAATCCTTTGGGTTCATCAAGTCGCGCCACAACTTCAGGAGTACCTGAACCATCGAGCCGACGGGTCACTTCTGCCGTGCCTCCGACAAGAAGGTAATAATAGTCGCCTTCATCCCCTTCACTGATGACAACCGAACCCTTTTTCATCGGCACTGTCTCCATGTGCGCGAACATTTGTTCAAGATTGGCGGGAGGAACATCTTTAAAGAGATCCGACTGTCGAATCTTCTGAAGCAACATTTCTCTGTCCACAGCCGCCATCTGCGGTTGATGACTTTTCAGCCTTTGGACTACCCCTGACAATTTGTCGAATATCCCCATGAAAACGCTCCTTTATTGCGTCGTATTAAGAGTGTTTGTAGCAATCCCTCAACCTTTATTCCAGAAAAAAATGTTGTGTGATTAATTGCCGGAATGGTATCTTGATTACGAGTTGAGGGCTGATTTTATGAGTAAAATGCGGATAGATGCGATTGAAATCCGTGATGCAGACATTTTCGAGATACTCCTCGATAACTTCCCAGATATGATTCATTCGATCAATGATGACGGGCAAATTGTATACACCAACAAAACCGCCGAACGGCTGCTTGGGTACTCGCGCAACGAACTTGCAACGATGAACATCCGGCAAATCTATGCCGATGAGATTCTCGAGGCCTTGGAACAGGGATTCAGCGACCTCAAGCAAAAAGGCGATAAAACAGTTGAAAGTCTTCTCAAAGCAAAAGACGGGAGCGTGATACCCGTCGAAATCAGATCTTTTAGCATCTATGACGATGAAGGGAATTTCCTCCGAACATTCTCAATCCTTCGAGACATTCGAGAAATCAAGGAACTCCAGCAAAGCCTGGTGCATGCAGGACGACTGGCCGCAATCGGTGAATTGGCGTCTGGCGTGGCTCACGACATCAATAACCCTCTCACGGTTATCCTGCTGTCCAATGAAATGGTTCTGAAGGAAACAGAACGCATGGACGATGCAGGCAAAGAGTCGGCAGAGCGCATATCTTCCTTTGCAAAAGATGTTCAGAAAGCTTCGAAATCCATACAAAAATTATCCGAACATCTGAGAAATTTTTCCAGAGGCATGGTGGAGAAATATGAGCCGGTTGACCTGGCAATGAGTTTATCGGACGCATTTTTTATCACAAAAAGCAAATTGAACAAAATCGGCGTCAATGTGTTTAACGAGGTACAGGCGGGCAAGTACTACGTCCTCGGCTGTCCAAATCACCTTGAACAAGTTTTGGTTAATCTCATCGGCAATGCCTGTGATGCAATGCAAGACAGACCTACTCGCGAATTGAGAATTGACGTTAACCCGGTACAAAGAGATGGCATTGATTACTGGCGATGCGATGTCGCCGATACCGGTGGCGGAGTTCCGGACGAAATATCCGAAGATATATTTCAGTCGTTTTTTACCACTAAAAAAATGGGTGAAGGTACAGGGCTTGGCCTATCCATTTCACGCGGGATCGTGCGAGACCACAAGGGCGAGTTGGAATTGGCCTCGGTCGCCGGCACAGGCGCCACATTTTCTGTTTACCTTCCCAAGCTTGAACCGTAAGCTGACGTCTCCGATCTATCCTAGCACACGTTGTATCCCTGCCAGAACGGCCACCATAGCCACAAAATAAACGACAAGAATCACCTGGTAGCGCAGCCAATTGCGCTGATATCTAAATTGGCGGCCGATGTTCCAATGGAAGACCAAATTATCTATGTCATCCGCCACAGGGCGCCGACCGATAACGAGACTGACCAGATAACCTACCGAAAAGGTCACAAGGCATCCGCTGACGTTCCACCACAGCCAGGAAACGCCGGGCAACAGCTTCCACGTCAAGAGATTGCAGACGAAACCTGCCACAATTCCGATAACGACGCCCTGATCGTTTGCGCGCCGGGTAAGGATCGCAAGCAGAAATGCAGCCAGAATGGGACCGTTTGCCAATGACCCAATCTTGTTGATTGACTCAATGATTGACTTCGATACATCGCCCACAAAGAACGAGAACACTACGCACAATCCGCCCCAGAACACAGTCAACCCTCTTGAACAAATCAACGCAGTACGCCCTTCAAGAGGTTTCGAGATCATGAATCGTTCAACAATATCCCGCATTGTGGTAGCGGAAAGCGAATTGATGGTGGAGTCAAGGGACGACATTGCCGCGGCAAAGAGCGAGACGATGATCAATCCAATTACGCCGTGCGGCAGAAACTTCACGCAGAATACCGGAACCGCAAGGTTGTAGTCAGGCGCTCCACCGTGCGATATCGCCTGAATGAACTCAGGATTTCGGGCAATGTATGCAGCCAGTGCGACACCGACCAGACAGTAGGTTATCACAAGCGGGAAACGCAGAATGCCGTTCATGAACAACGACATGTTCGTGTCATCAACCGATCGCGTCGAAAGCTCCCTTTGCACCTGTGTCTGATCGCACCCGTAATAGCTGAGATACAGGAAAAACCCACCTATCAACATCGGCCAGAAAGCGAACGTCTTGCCTTCGGTAAACCCAAATCCGCTGAAATCAAGAGTTCGGCCCTTTTCCGCAGGAAACGCATCCAGTACCGCGGACCAGCCGCCCTGGATACTTACCGCATAGTAAAGACAAACAACTATCCCCGTATAGAGAACAGCCATCTGGACAACGTCGGAATAGATTACAGCCCTTATACCACCAAGCATATCGTAGAGCACCGTCACCGTGCCCAGGATCAGAACAGCCTGCCAGAATGGAATTCCAACCAGCATTTCGATAACCCGCGATATGCCGTACACCGTCACACCCGTCGAAAATGCCCGCAAGAACTGGAACAGGACCGATAGAACTGTGCGACTGCCGGGCCCGAAACGCTTTTCCAGGTACTCATAGACCGATATGACATTCTGTTTCCTGAAAAACGGTAGGAGAAACAGCATTACACCGATCATGGCAAGAGGAACGGCCAACTCGTATTGCAGCCACAGAAGCCCACCCACGGCTATGACAAATGCAGGCGCTCCCAACAGGCTGTTCGTCGAACACTGTGTGGCCATTGTGGACAGACTTATTGACCAGACACTAACGTTGTTCGATCCCAGATAGTAATCTTTAGCGTTCTTCTGGCGCCAGCCCACGTATGCCGACATGCCGATCATGCCCAGCATATAGGCGGCGACAATTGCCCAGTCCAGTGCGTTCATAACGTTTTCTCCACAATGAATGCCCGGGTTCCAGGGGCAACCACCTCATACAGTTCCAATCGCGGACATCCAGGGATACCAATGCGACTCCACCCCCGGCAAGCGCTATCTTACTCCGGTACGAATGAATTGGACTCCGCGTCATCAACAAGCTAGTCTGTCACGTCATTTCCACTGCAGTTTGTCTGGTTGGTTCCGGGTTCAGTTTGATGAGCATATTTGAAGCGATCATGTTGCTGTGCTTTGGCGTCAGTTGGCCGTTTTCGATAGCCAAGTCGCTCCGCACAAAAACCGTGCGCGGCAAGTGTCCCGTGTTCATGACGATCGTCTGCGTCGGATATATGAGCGGCGTGATTCACAAAATCATCTATTCGCTCGACTGGATCACGGCCCTTTACGCCGTTAATATGATCTTGGTAGCGTTCGATCTATACCTGTACATTCATTACTCAAAGCGAGAAACAATCGAAGCTATTGCCGTAGGAAGCAGTTCAGCAAGCCAATTGTCTCTTGACAGGGCGTCAACAAACGACACATCGCCCGCCCATGGCTGCCAGCCGAAATGATCGGGTGGCCATGACACAGGGATTACGTCGGATTCACTTCTGTTGCCCAAGATGCTTCAATGCGCTCAACGCGGCCTTCTGCTCCGCTTCCTGTTTGTTTCTGGCAACCCCGGTACCGCTGAACCGGCCTTTAACAAATGCCTCGACCGTAAACACCGAGGCGTGCGGGGGCCCTTCCCTGCTCACCAACCGGTAGACAGGCCCTGACTTCCAGATCCGTTGACAGTATTCCTGGAGTTGACCCTTGGGATTCTCGGCCCAACTGTCCTCCTGAAGTTCATCAATGATCGGATCGAAGAGTTTCCGAACGATTTTCTCGATAGCCTTCATTCCGCCGTCTTCATAGGCGGCGCCGATCAGCGCTTCGAAAGCGTCCGCAAGGTTCGACTCGCGCTTCCGACCACCGCTTCTTTCCTCGCCCTTCCCTATCATCAGAAATTCGCCGAGGTCAATGCCGACAGCCATTGCCGCCAACGATTTCCCGCTGGTGAGCACGCTGCGGAATGTCGTGAGAGAGCCTTCAGCCTTGTCCGGGTACTTGTCAAACAGCCGCGCGGCAATCGCAAATCCCAGGACAGCATCTCCCAGGAACTCTAGACGCTGGTTGTCTTCCGTTACGTCATTGTTCTCGAACCGGTAGGATCTGTGCGTCATCGCGACGGCTATGCGGCCTACACGCCTGAACTTGTAGCCTATTTGCTTCTCCAAATTCCTGTACTCGTTCCTTTTCATTCCAAGCCTTGTGCCTTTCTCATGCCGTTCGTATCCATTTACGCGCGCGGATGAAACTGGGCATGTACCGACCGCAATCTGCCTTTGTCAATATGCGTATATATCTGTGTTGTAGCAATATCGGCGTGGCCCAGCATCTCCTGTATCACGCGCAGCGGCGCGTTGTTGGCCAGCATATGACTCGCAAACGAATGCCGGATCGTGTGCGGCGAAACATCCTTTTGAATTCCTGCCCGGGCGGCATGGTTTTTGACAAGTTTCCATATGCCTTTCCTGCTGAATTTCTTTCCTCGATACGTAAGAAAAACATGCGGCGATGCATTGTCGCCGGAAAATCTGGCGCGCGCTTCGTCCAAGTAACGCAAGACATGCCTTTGAGCATGTTCGCCAAACGGCACCACCCTGACCTTGCTGCCTTTTCCACGCGTACGCAAATATCCTGAATCGAAATGAATATCATCCAATCTAAGATCGGCAATTTCCGACACACGCAATCCCGTGGCGTATAAAAGTTCAAGTAATGCCTTGTCTCGTATCGCAATTTTAGTATCGCCTATCGGAGAGTCGAGCAGACGTCCAACTTCTTTGATAGACAACGTTGTCGGCAGAATTTTCCATAATTTGGGAGAATCCATTGAACTTGTCACATTCGAATCGAGCAGACCTTCTCTTTCGAGATAAGAAAAAAATATTTTGACGGCAACAAGCCTCCTGGAAATCGAGTTTACGCTCAGACCTCGTTTTTTTTCCGCAACCAGATAGTCCAGCACATGTTTCCGGGTAACTGCATTGAACGACCGAATGCGTACGCTTTCCAGAAAATCGCAAAAACTTCGTAAATCGGCGGAATATGCTTCTCTCGTGTTATTGCTCAATCCCCGCTCAAGTGAGACATAGTCCAGAAATTGATCTACGAGAACGTTGATACTTTTCTCCTTGCCGAATCCTTGACAGAATGTCGGTTGCCTGCCAAACAACGACGTTTAATTGCTTGCCGTGCATTCGGGCGGTAGCTTCTTTGCCGCATCTTCTTTTGCGGGCACTTCGTTCGCCGCGAAACCGGCTTCCGCTATGGCGAATTCTATGTTTTTTATTGCAAGTTGCAAACTTTCATATTTTACGGAAATTGTGCGTTTTTCCAGGTTAGCCTCTATACTTTCCTTATCAACACCCGGCACCGCCATGACGGCCTTAACAACATGTTCAACACATGCCTTGTTGATCATGGCCGGCACGCGAATTTCCACCGTGCGAACATCACGCTGCCGACAGGATAACACGGCCACTAAAACTGCGATCAAAACAATATATTTCCTGAATTTCATGATCGCATAATACCACCAGCCGATACATATCGCAAGCGCGGACATGCCGACGATTTTTAGCGTCTCCGATTCATATAATAAAACAGGAAAACAAAACTTGTTTGACTTATTGCTACAAACGGATGTATGAAAAAGGCTTTAGCATGAAAGGCAAAGAATATGAATAGCGACAATGTCAAAACGGGATGGGAACGTGCTCCACATAGAAGTTTGCTAAGGGCAACAGGCTTAACCGACGACGATTTTACCAAGCCTTTTATTGGAATCTGTAATTCGTTTACTGAAGTTATTCCAGGCCATATTCATCTCGATAAAGTGGCTCGTTATATCAAAAAACAGGTCCGTAAATCCGGTGGAGTCCCAATTGAATTCAACACCATCGGAATATGTGACGGTATTGCAATGGGCCATGCCGGAATGAAATACTCGCTGCCAAGCCGCGAATTGATCGCCGATAGCGTGGAATCCATGGTGCAAGCGCACAAATTCGACGCCATGATCTGCGTCACAAATTGCGATAAGATCGTACCGGGTATGCTTATGGGAGCGCTTCGAACAAATATACCGACCATTATGGTTAGTGGAGGCCCAATGGCCGCCGGTAAAAGCCCGGAAGGAAACGCACTCGACCTGATCAGCGTATTTGAGGGCGTCGCTAGACACAAAAAAGGCACAATAACGGATCAGGAACTGGCTACCATCGAAAAATGCGCATGCCCAGGTGCAGGTTCATGTTCCGGAATGTTCACGGCAAATTCCATGAATTGTTTGTGCGAAGCGCTCGGCATGGCTATGCCGGGAAACGGGACTGTGCTGGCCATCAATCCAGCGCGAAATAAAATATACCGAAAAGCTGCAATAAGAATTGTTGAAATGGCCCTTAACGGCGGACCACGGCCACGCGATATAGTAACCGAACAAGCTCTGGACAATGCCTTTGCCTTGGACATGGCAATGGGCGGTAGTACCAATACCGTTCTGCATGCGCTGGCAATCGCACATGAAGCCGGAATCCGTTACGACCTCGACAGAATCAATGCAATTTCCGGGAAATGCCCCAATATCTGTAAAGTCGCGCCGTCATCACACTACCACGTTGAAGATGTGGACCGCGCCGGCGGCGTAAGCGCAATTATCAACCGAATAGCATCGGTTGAAGGACTCATTCATAAAAATGCCATGACGATCACGGGGAAAACACTATGGAAGAACGTCTCACGAGCACAGGTTACCGATGAGGAAGTTATACATTCGCTCGCATCACCCTACTCTACCGACGGCGGACTTACCATACTGCGGGGAAATCTGGCGGAAAACGGCGCAGTCGTCAAAAAAGCCGGCGTCTCTGAAAAAATGCTTTCTTTCCAGGGTAAAG
>JAFGTH010000152.1 GCA_016934225.1 Lentisphaerota bacterium
CCTCGCGATGCTTGAACGCAAATCCGGCAGCACATTAAACCGGACGGTGTTCAGACACGATCTCCGTAACACTGACTTCGACGCGCCTGATCTCAGCAATTCCAAGTCCAGCAGTTACGCTCTCCCTGACTCGTTGCTGAATCAACTCACATATTTCGTGTATCTGCGGACCCGCTTTTACCTTCACATCAACCACCACATCAATCGCGCCACGAACCGGCACAATCACAGGCTTCATTTTAACAACTGAAGGAAACTCCTCAACCAGTTTCGCAATGTAATCCGCAATTGCTTCCGTACTGATACTCACGGGGCCGCCGTTCTGGTCGAACGACAGAAATTTTTCTTTCTTCTTACGCTGAAAACCGGTCAATACGAACAAGACTGTAATACATACAGATCCGATACCCGCGCAAAGAGCAACAAATTGCCCACCAACAAGAAGCGAATAGACTTTTTGCCACATCCCGTCTCTAGCGACCACGGCTATTGCTCCAATACCTATGCCTGTCAATGCCATAATTATTATGGCAACAAGTCTATGTAACAATTTCATAATATTCTAATTCTCCTTTGATTTGCGATTCCGCAAATACTCAACAATTGCATCCAAAGCAAGTACATAGCTTCTGTCTCCAAAACCGGAAATCTGGCCGATACATGCACCTGCGGTTAGACTGGCATGCCTATACTCTTCGCGAGCGTATATGTTCGACAAATGCACTTCCACGCACGGCGTCGGTACGGCTTTGATCGCGTCGCATAACGCGACACTCGTATGTGTATAGGCCGCAGGATTCAGTATTATGCCATCATATCTACCGATGCTCTTTTGAACGCTTGTAACCAAAGCCCCCTCATCATTGCTCTGAATCGCCTCCACTTCAACACCAAGATCTTTACCCCTGTCTGTTATCTTTTTCACAATCTCGTCGAGTGTTGTGCTGCCGTATATATCCGGCTCGCGCTGCCCGAGCAGATTCAGATTAGGCCCGTTCAAAACGAGAATTCTCATGGTCAATTCCTCCGTTCATGTGCATTCGACACGATTTCACGAATTTCGTCGGCATGACACTCGCACACCCGCTCATCATCCAGACGCACTCTGAATCGCTTGGCAAGAATATTCTTTGATAAAACCCTGCCACGGCCACGGCCGTCGAGAAACTCCACTTCGGCGTTTTCGCAAGGCAAATCCCTGTCAACATCCCTGTACACATCATTCTCGTATCCCAGACAACATTTCAATCTGCCGCACATCCCGCTAATAGCCGGCGGATTCAATGATACGCCTTGCGTTTTTGCCATCTTAACATTAATGGACTCGAATTGATGAAGCCATGTAGCGCAACACAGGCGACGCCCACATGGGCCCAACCCGCCGATTATTCCGGCCTCGTCTCGAACACCGATTTGACGCATTTCCACACGAACGTGCAGTTCGTCGGCTACTCGCTTCACCATTTCCCTGAAATCAACTCTGTTATCCGCAGTGAAATTTACGAGCAGAATCGCACGGTCAAAACTGTACCTGACTCGAACCAGACGCAGTTCAAGCTTAAGGTCAGAAGCCGCCTTCTGACAGGTCTCTCCGGCCATCTTGCTCATTAAAGCATTTTCGTTCGCTTTCGCCTGATCCTGCAAGGTCGCGCATCTGATAACTTGGGGCAATTTGTCTAAGGCATAAGCTTCCAAAGACGTTTCTTCAAGTTCGATCACTCTTCCAAATTCCAGAAGCGCCCCATCCTGCACAATACACTGATCGCCCTGGTGTATCGCCAGCGCTTCAGGAGTATTACATCTCAGCATGTGCTGAGCTTCTATTTCGACATATGCCACACGCTTCATTCTTTGCCCATTTAACAAGCCAATCTGCAAAATCCAAGATTCATCACAGCGCCTTCCGGAATGTTTTGATCCATCTGGCGATTCATGGCCTCAATCGTCCGTATGTTGTTGAGAGCCTGCCGATACGTCATTGTGTCGGCCAAATTTTTTATTATATCAATATGCCGGCTGTAATGCACTTCTATTTTGCTGGAACCGCAAGTCAATATAAGAATATCTCTATACCACAGCAACATTGCCAGAACAACCTGACTCCTCCATTCGCGGTAACGAGCGCCTGTTCTCGCTTCAATCGTGTCATCGTCCTCTTCAGTCTCTCCATCGGAAGCGACAGCAACTTCTTCATCATACGCAGCGTTTTTTATTTTCTTTAACAGACCGGTCAACCGCTCGCCACGCACAATAGCCCTGATCATCGGCGACATCGTCTTGTTATCGTTCGCAAGAATATCCATAAGTTCGTCATACCAGTCCTGACGAAGAACAATATTATCATCCCTGATGCATACCCGCTGGCATCTGGATACGATTGTCGGCAAAAGTGCCTGTGGCCTATCCGTTAGAAGCAGGAATAAACTTTTACCGGGTGGTTCTTCCAAGGTTTTCAGGAAAGCGTTCGCGGCTTCGGCTGTCATACAATCAGCCCCAGCAATAACGCACACTTTCCAATCCGACGAATACGCAGTTTGGTACACTTTTCGCTGCAAGTTCCTTACCTGATCTATTGATATTTTTCGGGATTTTTTTTGCGGTTCGACCCAATGAATATCAGGATGTGTACACGTAAGTGCATTCCGGCATCCGCGACATTCCAGACAGGGACGGACGGTTCCGGTCGTCTCACAAAAAATCAATTGTGTCATTTTGGCCACCAGATCAAGCGCGTTACCGCGCGTATTCCCTTCGACAACATAGGCTTGCGCCAATCTGTCGGTGTCAAAACCGCGTTTCAAATACTCGAATGCCGTTTCCGGATTCATTTGTCGGCCCCAGCCGTATTCCCGACCGCGGGAGCGCGTCGGTTAATGACGTCGTTGATGTAAGTCCATACTACCGCGTGAACATCTTCTATCGTACCGCTTGCGTCCAGAACATGGATTCGGTGACGTTGTTCACGCGCCAGCTTCAAATACCCATCGCGCACGGCTTTATGGAATGCCATCTGCTCGTTTTCTATTCGATCGTTTTGCGATAACGTGTTCTGGTTACGTTCTCTCAATCGGTTGAACCCCATCTCGGGATCAAAATCGAGCAACAATGTCATATCGGGAACTAGTCCGCCGGTCGCAAACCTGTTAATTGCATGAACCTGCTCTACGTCAAATCCCCTGCCATATCCCTGGTAAGCTACGGTTGAGTCGGCAAAACGGTCACTTACCACCCATGAACCCCGCTCAAGCGCGGGAAGAATCACCATTTTGACAAGTTGAGCGCGGCTCGCACCAAAGAGGAGCGTTTCCGATTCCGGAACCACCGGTTCACCTGCGGCGTCATGTTGGACGATATCGCGAATCATGTTTCCAACCGCTGTGCCGCCAGGCTCTCGTGTGGCAACCACATCAATACCCATTCCCAACAATCGTTCAACGAGCAACCCGGCCTGAGTAGACTTGCCGCTTCCTTCCGGCCCCTCAAAAGTGACAAAAAAACCCTTCATTTCAACACCATTCGTCTTCCCGGTATTTACCGCACAGAATTAAGTCTTCTAAGCTGGATGCCTTCCGCCGTATCGCGGACTTCCCAACCCAATGCCGCAATTTTGCCTCGAATTCGGTCCGATTCGGACCAGTCTTTGGATTGCCGGGCTTTTCGGCGCAATTCAACCAATTCCCGCACTGTGGCATCCGGCTTTTCTTGAACCGTGCCAAGAAAACCAAGAACCTGATCAAAATCCGCCAACACCGCCGATGCATGCGCAGTGGCATCCGGCGAAATTTGCTCAGTGTCAATCGCCTTGTTGCCCTGATGCACCATCTCGAATAAAGCGCTTAATGCCTCGGGCATATTCAAGTCATTATCAAGCGCCGAGCGGAACTTTTCGCGCGATTCGCTGCACCAACCCGGAATATTATTATCCCTTGGCGCGTCGCCAGACAAACGGGCGGAAAACTCATCCAATCTCGCTAACGCTGCGCGCGCAGCATCCAGAGCCTGAAAAGTAAAGTTCAGTTCCTGTCTGTAATGCGCGGATAACAGCACATATCTTACCTCGCGACCGGAATAACCTTTTTCAATGATTTCACGCAACGTGTGAAAGTTCCCAAGCGATTTAGACATTTTTCGACCGTCAACAACAAGATATCCGCAATGCATCCAGTATTTGACGAATTGTTTCCCTGTTGCGGCTTCTGTTTGCGCGATCTCGTTCTCGTGATGCGGAAACATGTTGTCTATGCCGCCGGTATGAAGGTCGAAGCTTTCGCCCAAATACCTGGTACTCATGGCAGAACATTCGATGTGCCAACCCGGACGTCCTTTCCCCCATGGAGAATCCCAAGCCACATCACCATCTTCTTCAGACCATGCTTTCCAGAGTGCAAAATCAACAACGTTTTCCTTGTCATACTCATCCTGATTAACACGGGCGCCGGCGCGCATTCCGGATTTGTCCAAGTGCGCAAGTTTTCCATAGTCTTTAAATTTTCCAATATCGAAATAAACCGAACCGTCATTTGATTTGTAGGCATATCCCGCATCAAACAAGCGTTTAATGAGCGAAATCATATCGTCTATGTGTTCGGTGGCAGGCGGATAATGTTC
>JAFGTH010000153.1 GCA_016934225.1 Lentisphaerota bacterium
GGAACTGTCGTTGAGAGTTGGTATGATGAGGACTACTATTTCGAACCACACTCCGGAATCGGCCAGCAGTTTGAGAGTGTCCAATACTGGTTGGAGTCGGCCATGACAGACCCGCCCGTAGAATTGCTGTGAGAATGCCTTCAGATCAATTTTGACGGCCGTCATGAGCGAACAGAGTTCTTTCATTGGTTTGGCGTTTATGAATCCGTTGCTGACCATGACGTTGCCTATACTTGCGGCTTTTGCCGCTTTTGCGCAGTCAACCATATATTCAAAAAAGACAGTGGGTTCATTGTATGTATAGGCGATTGTGCGAGATTTATTTGCCATGGCCATTTGTACTATAGCTTCCGGGGTTTGGAATTGAACGCGGACGGATTCCGGCTTGGACTGTGATATATCCCAATTCTGGCAGAATGAACATTGCATGTTACATCCTACTGTTGCAATCGAAAGCGCCTTGCTTCGCGGATACACATGAAAAAAAGGTTTCTTTTCTATCGGATCGTTGTTGATTGCGCAAGGCTGTCCATAAACAAGTGTGTAATAACGGCCGTTCCTGTTCTCTCGCACGTTGCAATTACCGCGTTCGCCATTTTTAACGATGCATTGCCAGGGGCAGAGTGTGCACTGAATGTCGTTATTGCCGAGTTGTTCATAGTAGGCGGCTTCACGAAGTTCTGGCGCAGACGGTAGTTGAGCGAGCGCATTTCCAGTAGAGAGCCCCGCAGCGGCCATTCCGGCTGCGCGGATAAAATCACGTCGTGATACCGGCACATTGATGTGATTCATCATATTGTGAACATAACACACCTGATATTGCTATGCTACATTGAAGTGTGCAGAATATTATTGGAAAGGAAGCGGCAAGAGCTTGAAAATATCTTCCACAGCGGATATTGTTTGTTTTCTGTCGAAGCGCGATTATGAGCACGAACCATAATTATTGTGTTGTTCTGCCGGCATACAATGAACAGGCCGGGATAGGGTGTACGGTGTCCGGAATACGTCGGCATTGTAAAAATGTTGTTGTAGTTGATGACGGTTCGTCGGATGCGACGGCGAGTGAGGCGGAGAAATCGGGCGCGTTTGTCTTGCGCCATGAAACAAACAAAGGCAAAGGCGCTGCCTTGAATACCGGTTTCAAACATGCGTTGGACCGGAACTACGAATTTGTAATTACAATGGATTCGGACGGACAACATGATCCTGATGATTTAGCCGGTTTCATCGAAGAATATGACCGATCCGGAACGCCTGTGTTGATTGGGAATAGAATGGGGCAAAATGACGGTATGCCTTTTGTGAGAAAAATGACTAATCTTTTCATGAGCAGTTTGTTGAGTCGCAAGATGAAGCAAGCGGTGCCCGACACTCAATCGGGCTATCGGCTTTACCGGAAGGATGTTCTGCCGATTGCAATGTGCGAATCTAGCGGTTTTGCCGCCGAATCGGAAGTATTATTGAACATAGCCGCGCAGGGCATTCGCATAGGGTCGGTTCCCATTAAAGTGATCTATGGGAATGAGCAGAGCAAAATACGGACGGGTCGTGATACGGTCCGTTTTTTTTCAATGTTATGGCGTTACGGCAATCTTGAAGATCATAAAAGGCAGGGAAACTAATGTTGCCGGACTTGTTTATTCTGATTGCCGTTACTTTGATTCCAGCGCTTGAGCTTAGAGCCTCGATCCCGTGGGGTTTCTTTGCCATGACAGATATTCCATGGCCGTTAGTCGTATTGGTATGCGTATCGGCAAACATCGTGTTGGGCTGGGTGGTTTTTGCGGTGCTAGGGCCGATATTTACATTTGTAAGGCGTTGGAATTGGTTTGATCGGAAGATCTGGCCGATTCTGGAGAAGACCAGGCACCGTATACATCCGTGGGTTGAGAAGTATGGTGAGATGGGTGTTGCTCTGTTTATAGGCGTTCCATTGCCTGGCTCAGGCGTCTATACGGGCGCATTTGGCGCTTATTTATTGGGTCTGGACAGAAAGAAATTCGGCATTGCCAATATCATTGGTGTGTTAATTGCCGGCGCGGCTGTGACGATATTGTGTCTGCTTATCTTGAAAGGCATGGTAGGGGATGAAAGTTGGTTGGCACGACTGTTTTTGAAAATTCGTTCCTAACAACAGCGATAGTGAATCAGTAAAATCGGATAATCCAAAAGAAAAACCGCGCCGGATTACCGATAGTATTCAAAGTCTCTTGTTAGCGCCTTAATCTGTTGCGTCTGCGATAATAAACAAGAAGATTCTTGAGGCGGCAGATTAGGGCAGTGCAGGTGACAGGTTGCTTGCCTGTGCCGGGCATGGCAGACAGGCGGATAAGGCCATGATCACGCAAAGGATTTCAGCATCGAGGCGCGCAGCATGTATTATGCGGCCGAGGATATCAAGTATGTGTCCGGTGACGTTACCCTACAACGTCGTGAAAGAGCCATCAAGATATCCAAAGGAATAGCCCCGTTGATTTCACGCTGTGGAAGGGTCGTGACAACTGTGCATTGTTACAGTTCTATTCTTCCAGACCCAGGCCTTTTCGAAAAACCACATACATGCTCTTTTTCCATTCGCGGATGCGAGCCCATTCCTCCTTGGTAGCAACGACAGGATCGAATTTGCTTGGGTCAATATCAATATAGAGTCGAGCAAATTCCTTCTCGTCGCAATTTGGATTAGGTTTATTGTATTGGACGTTGTTTGCGTTACGCCATTTAGTCAATGCGGTTAGCATTGAAGCGACGCGATCGGGATATTGATGTGCAACATCTTGCTTCTGTCCGATATCCAGGGCCAAATCATAGAGTTCCACTTTGTCCTCATCGTATCGTTCCACCAATAGCCAATTACCGTCGCGCATGGCGCCGCTAGGACGTCCGCCCTGATTTGTGTAGTGAGGGAAATGCCAATAAAGCGGCCTTTCAGGAAACAAACCGCCTGTCAGGCCATCGGCGAAACTGACCCCGTCCAAGCCTGAGGGCGTGGGCGTTCCTGCAAGTTGCAGAAGTGTGGGAATCCAGTCAATATTGTTCACGCAGGCATCAACAACACGCCCTTTAGGCACATGTCCTGGCCAGCGAACGATCAAAGGCACACGTTGTCCTCCTTCGTAAGTGTATCCCTTTCCTGCGCGGTAGGGTGTGTTATGCGTGATCTTGTCATGCAGCGCCTCCGGCACATGAAGCCCACCGTTATCCGAGGTAAAAACAACGATAGTATTTTCCGCAAGTTGTAACTCCTCAAGTTTGGACATCAAGATTCCGATCGTATTATCCAGGGTTTCTATTAGAGCCGCATAGACCGGCTCGAAAGCGTTTGTGTTTTTATCAATCAGCCGCTGTTTTGCCGTGTAGGGAATATGCGGAGTGTAGTGTCCGAGATAAGCCACAAACGGGCGATTTTTATTCATCTCAATGAATTTTATGGTTTCCTGTGTCAGTTCATATTCGGCTTTTCCACCCTCAGTTTCCGAAGGCGTTGTATTTCTGCCCTCGACGTTACCTGGATAGTAAACATGGTCAAACCCGTGTTCTGCAGGCCCAGGGTTTGTGCCGATATGCCACTTGCCTATGAATCCGGTAACATAACCCGCTTCCTTAAAGTAGTGAGGGAAAGTTTTAACGCTGAGAGGCACGTGCATTGTGATTTCCGGGTGCAGGACGCGTTGCGCCATCGTATTTGGTCGGCCGGGAAGATATGTTGTAAGATGCAATCGCGCCGGATTGAGTCCGGTCAGCAAGCCTGCCCGTGATGCAGAGCATATCGCCTGGGAGGCATAGGCCGAGGTGAAGCGCATGCCTTGAGCAGCAAGCGTGTCAAGGTTGGGGGTATTGTGGTCTGTGCGACCGTAGCAACACAGGTCATTGATGCCAAGATCGTCGCAGATCACGAAAATAATATTGGGTTTTGACATCTCGCGTCTCGCTTTCGTTTTAACAGTTTTCAATAAATCAGGAGCTTAACCATTGAATCAAGTTCTGCAAGACGCAAATATTAAATACAAACGATTTTACGGTGAACTAGATGCGACAGTAAAAAACAATAATAATTTGCATTATAATTCAGAAGAAGTTAAATTGAGGAAAAGAAGGGAAGATCATTATGTATTTTAGAAAACTTATGAGAAAAATTGCGGTTTATGATCTGATTTTATGTTGCAGCGTGTCAGTTGCGATGGGGGTTGAGATCAACAACGGGGAGTTGTCCGTTAACATCGAGGATAAAAATGGGTTTGTAACCCTGCTTGACGGCGAGCGTGTGCTTATGGAAAAGGGCCGATGCGGAGCCCAAAACGTTGAGTTAGCTGTTACAGTCGGCGCGCCGCGCAAGGAAAACGGAGCGGAAATTATTGAAATCAGGCGTTCCGGACAGGGTGTAAAAATAACAGAAGAAATACGCTTGCGCGAAAAAGATTGTCTTTTTATTTATCGCATGGAAGTCGGCGACAATTTTTTGAAGGCTTGGAAAGAAGAACAAAACAAAGGAGACAAAAAAAACAAAGCCACACCTTTGACCGTGGGCACCGGTTTCTTGGCGAAAAATCTTCTCAAAGACGCCGATAGAAATACGGCACTTGGCATGGGGAGGTCGTGCAACTCCTGCTTGATAGAACGTGCCGGTAAAATCGAAGAGATTCAGGTCGGCGCTTATAACGGATTGAACGGTTCCATGTTCTCAATCGTGTATCCCGGATCGAGAATCGGGTTTCAGAGCCGGTTTGAAAAACCCGGCGTCCAATACGGCGTTATCCGATACATTGCCGATTCTCCGAGAAAATTTCCGGAGGACAACAAATCTTTCGCGCTGTCCGCGCCGAACGGAAATATCGGAGCATGTCTGCAGGAACTTGGCGATAATCCTTATACGCTGAATTGCGTGTGCAAGGATGCCTACGTCATGGGGCTTAAACCTGTTGACATTGACATTGTTTGCATCTCAAAAGATCAAAACGCCAGGGACGTTAACCTTGAATATGAAATTATTGACAACGCTTTCAATACGGTCAAAGAAGGGAAACTGACCGTCAAGGTTAAGGAAGGCGCGCCGGAACAAAAAGCCGTTTTGACCTATACCCCTGAAAAATACGGAAATTTCTGGGTTTGGCTTAAATACGGGGATAAGGAAAAGCCCGAAAGACAGACCCGTGAACTGGCATTTGCTTGCTTTCCCGAGATTGACGATGCCCCGAAAGACGCGGACCAGTCCATTATGGGTTTCCATATGAACGGGCATCCCTATCACCTGCAATGTTACAGAAACATCGGGTTTCGTTGGAGCCGCACACATTGCGGTTACGGCGATTTTGGGTGGGACTGGAACCAGAAGTGGGACGACGAAAAGAAGGTGTTTTATCCGCCCTGGACCGAATGGCCGACCGCGCCTTACGAGGAAATGGCGGCGTTGGGAATAAAGTGCATGGGCGATTTCTGGGATCACGGTTTTGTGGGGCCTGACATGCGAAACGTCTGGATCACGCAATTTGACAAATATCTCGACATGTGGCTCAAGGAATATGTCATTCCCGTTGCGACTCGGCTCAAGGGGCATGTTTCCACCTGGGAAATAGACAATGAGCCTTATTACGGTTATTTGCACCGGCCGGACGATTACGCAAAACTGCAAATTGCAAGTTTTAAGGCCTTGAAAAAAATAAATCCCGACTGCCGGGTTATGGGAATCTGCGGACCACCCGGCGGAATGAGTTACAAATGGGTGGAGGAAGTTTTTAAGGCCGGCGCCTATCCTTACATGGACGGCATGACCGTGCATTTCTATCCGTGGGGCAATCGCGTGGAGGGTTCCGCCAAGAAAATCTACGAATGGGCTGAAGAATTGAACGATTTGTGCAAGAAATACGGTAAAGCGATACCCGTATGGGACAGTGAAACCAAGTTCGGCTCAACCGCTCTTTACACTGACGCAAGAAATGTCTTCAAATCAAGGAAAACGGAGCTTGAATCGGTGGAGGACTTGAAAGAGTTTTTTGCGAACAACGCCAAGCGCGCCGGAATTTGCGCACAGCATTGCGTTGTCCGCCAGGCGTGGAACATGAAATTTTTCTGGTTCCAGTCGCTTGGCATGATTGCTTTGGACGGAACACCGCATCCGACTGCCAACGCGTTTGCCGGATTCTCGCGCATTCTCGACGGCGCGGAGTTTATCGAACAAATAGATATCAACGATGATATTGAAATTTACGCCTTTAAACGAAACGGACGGCATGTCGCCGCAATTTGGGGCACGTATTTGATAGACGGGGATTATGCCAAAGTGAAATTGCCTTTGAAGAAAAAGGATTTGGAGGCTTTTGACAAGTTTGGCAATTCGATTCCATTAAACTTTTTTGGCGATGTTCGGTTGCGATTGGATATTGAACCCATATATATTCGCGAAGTTCGAACAGGCGAAGACTATCTGCTGGCGGCGTTAAAAGAGTCGAAGCTGGCGCTGAATAAAACCGAAAAATCAGAGATGATAACAAAGGGTCCCAGGCTTACCGAGGCAAAGGGCGAATACTGGACCGGGTTTTCTCCAATAGATATTTCATCGTTCTGCAACCGCGGGTTCAAAGACGATTATCCGCGCGACGGCAAGGGCGGCTGGACGGATGAGGGTATAAACGACATGCGTTACCTTCCTCCGGGAGAATGGGTGTTTAACAAGATTCCGTTCAAAATCATAAATCCGACGGAAAACGGCGACAAGTCCTGCGTTATTCTTTACGGCCACGAAGGGCCTGACTTCCCGAAGGCCGTGAAGGGAATAAAAGTGGACGAACGATTCGACAGGATACATGTTCTGCACACAGCCGCTTACGTGCGTACGCGCAACCAAAGGCCGCTTTATACCATGGTCGTCAATTTCAAAGACGGCTCGAAAGCCGAGTTCAAGGCGATGCCGAAAGAACACATCACGGATTGGTATTTCCCTAATGCTCAGCTTTCGAAAGGCAAGGTGGCCTGGGCCGGGCCGAACGAGATCAAATACGCGGTCGCGGTTTTTCAAACAGAGTATGTTATAGAGAAACATGACGCAGGCGGCACTTATATAACATCCATAGACTTGCTGGCAAGCGAACCGCACGATATAGAGAATCAGGGGATTCCGGTTGTCATTGCGATTACCGGCGGACACGCAAATTAAGCTTTGTATTTTGAGGCCGACAGGGGATCTCTTGATTCGGCTGGAAAAGCTTGGTTGGGCAGGTTTAATGGAGGAACGGCTACGGTAAAGAAGGACTTGACAATGCAAGCTTCAGCTTTGGCGGCCGTACCCTAAAGTTATGAGAATTTCGGATTCTCCGTGTTTCCCATAATTATGCCGCCGGTTTCCGAGTTGGCGTCTTTCAGGTTAATAGGCAGGCCGCTGACCATGAATATAACTTGAGAAGCGATCTCGGCGACGCGCCGGTTGAGCGAACCCGCGACATCGCGGAATTCTCTGGCAAGTTCATTATCCGGAACAATGCCCATACCGACCTCGTTTGTGACAACAACAATATCGCATGGCGGTTGTCGCAAACTTGCAATGAAGTTGTCAATTTCAGGCAAGTCTTTTTGGGTACCGGCGTTATGCATAAGGTTTCCCAACCAGACCGTCAGGCAATCAATCACTGCAACATTGGTATTTGACGGAAGACAGTTGATTGCATTGCCCAGCATAACGGGCTCTTCTATGGTAGCAAACGAACTGTCTCGATCTTTGCGATGTTTGGCAATGCGCGCCGCCATTTCATCGTCGCAGCCCGTGGCTGTTGCTATAAACACTTTACGGCCGTACTTTTGCGCCAACTGCAGAGCATATCTGCTTTTACCGCTTCGCGCGCCTCCGGTAATAAGTATGACTTTAAAACTCATTATTATGTTGCCTGATTTTGGATTTGTGTGTTGAGCATATCCAGCAAGTCGGTCATTGTATTCCAGAACAGAATGCCTTTTGTTTTCAATTCGGCGACAATACGTTGTGCTTCTTTAGAAGGCGTGTAATCGCGATCTTCAATGCCTGCCATAGCCAGAACACGTTTACCCTGATTTAACGCTTGAGCGGCCAGTTTCAAGTTGGCCAGGTTGCCGGTGCCGAACGGTACTCCGCATATGACAATGGTCTCGGCGGACTGAAGCATTTGTTCGGCTTTTGTCAGCGCGGTTTTGCCGATTGGCGAGAATGGATTTTCCAGTGCGGTGTCTATGTTGAGCGCTGCGGCCACTTCGGCGTCGCTATCGCCTTCGTTCAATACGCCGCACGTAACATTATATTCGCAGAGGGCAAGTCTGCGAATCAGTTCTTCGCCGGTTCCGCCGCCGGAGATGACATGAATACGTTGTCCTTTGCCGGAATGATGGGTTGTGAGACGGGGTTCCGGGCTGACACTGATTGAGCCGTTGGAATTCTGATGCACGTAGACATTGCAGTGGTAAACGCGTCGCAGAAGATTTTCTTTTAACACTTCAGTGGGTGTGCCGCTTATAACCAGCCGGCCTTTGTCTATAAGCAGCAATTGTTGTGAGAATTCTGATGCTATATTAAGATCGTGACTTACCATGATAATTGTGGTGCCGTTTTCGCGGTTTAGACGTTCTACAATCTGCATGATTTCAAGTTTATGATTCATATCAAGATTGGAAGTCGCTTCGTCCATGAGTATAAGCTTTGGAGATTGAGCGAGAACCATTGCTATCACAGTTCTTTGCCTTTCGCCTCCGCTGAGTTCCACGAGCGGCCTTCGCCGCATATCAACGATATCGGTATAGACCATTGCGCGTTCGACGGCGATTCGATCTTTTAACGATGGTTGGCGCCATCGGTTAAGCATGGCGGTACGTCCGGTCATAACGATCTCTTCAACAGTAAACGCTGTCGGATTATCAAAATTCTGTGGGATGACACCGACCAACCGTGCGCGTGTGGAAGACGGCATGGTTGCGACATTGGCGCCGAACAACAGGACAGAGCCGGCGGCTGGGTGTATTAGTCCTGTTATGGTCCGTAGTATTGTGGTTTTACCCGCGCCGTTGGGTCCGATAATTGACACAATTTGACCTTCTGAGACTGTGGCGGTCAGATTGTTAAGTAATATTGTGCCGTGGTAGCCGGCTGACACATTTACGAATTCGACGGCGTTACCCATGTGTTTATCCGCTCCAATTTGATTCACCCTTCTTTCGGAGTATCGCAAGAAAGAAGGGGCCTCCGAAAACGGCGGTGATAACGCCGACAGGGATATCTTCCGGCGATGTGACCGTTCGCGCAATGGCGTCGCACAGCGCTAAAAAGAGTCCTCCTCCGAGAGCGGATGCTGGAATCAGCCGTTTGTGCGTTGGGCCGAAAACAGTACGCATTACGTGCGGTACTATGAGCCCGACGAATCCGATCAATCCTGAAATGCCGACTGCGGTGGAAGCAATCATGGTGGCTAGCGCCAAGCCAGTGACTGTCATAACATCGGTTCGAATTCCAAGATTGTGCGCCGTCTCACGGCCCAATGCCAGTGCATTTAATTCCGGCGACATCAGCCATATTGCTGTTGTTCCTATGATGATTATGACGGAAGAAACTGCAAGCAGTTGACCGGAGGTCGGCTGCAAGTTTCCCAGCATCCACCATGTGATATTGTGCAATCCGCTGGTAGGCGCTCTGGAAACAAGAAACATCAAAACGCTTGAACATACGGCGCTTACAATCACGCCGCTAAGAATAAGATTATAAACCGAAGGTGTCCCTCGCTTTCGCGCCAGCAGGAAGACGGTGGTAAGAGTAATTGAAGCTGTTGCAAATGTTGTTATTGGGAGTGCAAACACAGAGACGGTTGCGAACCCGGTCAAAATTGCCACTGCTGCGCCTAATGCTGCGCCGCTACTGACTCCAAGAATGTATGGTTCAGCCAGGGAGTTTCGGAGAATGGCCTGAAAAACAACTCCTGCCCCTGACAACGCCGCGCCGACTATAAAACCGACCACGACACGGTTTGCCCGCAATTGCATAATTGCCCGACCTGTTTCCGTTGAAATATCAGGCAGCCCTATTCCGGATGCGCCGAACATAACACAACCCAACAGAACCAAAGGCGTTGCAATTATAAGGGCAAGAAAAAGTACAAACTTTCGCGTCATTGTTTTGATTCTAGAATGCATTGCCGAATCGTTGCGATACCGTCAAGTACCCGTGGGCCAGGACGCAAAAGAATGTTGTTGTCAAGGCCGTCGTACACTTTTGCGGTTCGGATTGCTTTAACCGATTGCCAACCCGGCCGCTTCAGGACGCTATCTCGCGCTTTATTGCCTTCAGCCATATAAAGGCAAAGAATTATGTCAGGGTTTTGCGACACTATCCATTCCGGGGAGACCTGAAAGTATGGAATCTTTGACTGATCTCCGATATTTCCGCCTCCAGCGAGATAAATGATTTCGGAAAGAAACGTATTGGTTCCGATAGTCGTTGTGGGGTCATGCCAGATTTCGACATAGACTGAAGGCCTGTTTGTTTCAATAGCCGCCGTATTTCTGAGATCGGCAATATTTTCCGCAAGGTCCGTCGCAATTTTATTTGCGTTCTTTTCCAAGTGAATGAGTGTGCCGATTTGCACAATTGCGTTTGGTATGTCGTTGAGAGAAACGCATTGCACTCGTTCCCTGCGCAGACCCAGATTGCGTATTTTTTCGGCAATAGTTTCGTCTTCAAGATCGGCATCCAGAATCAATGTTGGATTGGCGGCAAGAAGCAGCTCCAGAGACGGAGCACCGAACCCGCCGATGTAAGGCACACTGGCAATTTCAGGAGGAAAATCACAGGCAGTGGTTCGTCCGACAAGCATGTCGGCTCCGCCAATGGCGCATATGATCTCGGTTATATTGGGCGCGAGGGATATGACACGGACTTGAGCAGGCAAGGGGCTTTTGGATCTGGTGCATGCGAGTGTGAAACACAGGAATATTATGGTAATGATGGTTCGGAATATCGAATGGATTTGTCTGCCTGTTCGTAACTGCATGGTTGTGTTCGGAAGCCTAGGTCTGATTTTTCAACAACACATCTGTCTTGCTCTGAATTTTTTTGAATGCTTTAACCACAGAAGGATCAAATTGTGTTCCGGAACATGCGACGATCTCGGCAAGCGCGTTCGCAGCCGGGATAGCAGCGCGATAGACACGGCCTGATCGCATGGCGTCATAAGAGTCCGCTACCGCGACGATTCGCGCTTCAAGCGGTATTTCTTCACCGCGAAGTTGCCGTGGGTAGCCGTGTCCGTCAAAGCGTTCATGATTAGCGCGGGTAGCCTCTGCTTCACGCGTAAGGAAAGGAAAGTCCCGCAGCAGATTGTACCCGATTTCCGCATGGCTCATCATGATTTCTTTTTCCTCCTCAGTTAAGGATTCGGGTTTTTGCAGGATTTTGTCCGGGATACCGATTTTGCCTATATCATGTACCAGCGCACAGCGTCGAACAATCGCGATCTCGGCGGCGTTTAATCCCATTTCTTTGGCGATTGCAGCCGCGTATTCTCCGACTCGCTTCGCGTGTGCCATTGAGCCGGGTTCATGCGCGTTCATAGCTGTTATCAGGGCGTCAAGCACGGCAGTGCATGATTCCTCCAGTCCTTCAGGCCTGCTGCCGGAACGCTGAATATCCAGAATTTCAACATCGCGCACATAATTGGTTGTTACATAGTCCTTCGGTTTTTCGACCGCACGCAGAAGATCGGCGATTTGCGCGGACAGGCGCATGATATCTTCCAGGTTTTTGCTCAATTCTTTCGCGTTAATCTCGCTTTTTTGTAAAGCCATATGCATTAGTTGCGCGCGCACCATGATCACTGTAAGGGGTTGATTGATGTTGTGCATCAGAGCGCCCATTAATGCTTCCACCGCCTCCTTCTTGTGTTTTTTCTCGAGGTGTGCGGCATGTTCCTTATCGGAAGTTATATCGAATATGACCACAACAAATGTCGCTGCCTTTTTGTCTGATTTGACGATATGAAACTTAAGATGTCGTCTGGCGCTGGTGGGAAGGGTTACGGTGGCTTCATGCATCACCACGCTTTGTTGGGTTTTGTCCGGCAATATACGACCGAGCATGCCTTCACATGAAAACAATTCATCAAGTGTTTTCCCTAGCACAAGGTTAAAACTGGAAAAGGAGAGCAGATTCAGCAGCGCTTTGTTTGCGCGTACCACAGTTCCGTTCCGGTCAACGAGAAGCATGATCTGGGGATTTAGATCAATCATGTTTTCCAATTCCTGTTTCGCGCGTTCAATTGTGCGATTTAAACCGGCGATATTATCGGAAGCGGATATTGTTTTAAGGGTTTTACTCATCTGCGATATTTCTTGAATTGTTGGCCGGAATGGACTTTAAACCTTTCGACATATTGATCAATTTATCAAGAAACTGGCAATTTAGCCGAGAAAAGTCAAACATAGTCAATTGCTGAACGGCGTTAAATCGCTTAACGCCGTGGCCACGGCATTCATTACTCTTTCCGGGGTGTTAATGGAATGAAGGTTTTTGCGCACCAGCGACCATCCCGGTTTCCCTGCTAGATATTTCGCAAGGTGCCCCCTGAAGTGCAGGACTGCGCTTGTTTCAGGCGGTAGCACGCGCTTTCGCCGCAAGCTGTATTCGATGGTTTTAAGGTGCGTCAGCTTTGTCAGGTGGTTTCGCACGATCTCAGCGTGTTCCTTGTCGGAATGTTCCATATAGTCATGGCAGGACAGTCTTGCCTCGATTTCGGCGAATATCCAGGGATTGCCTATTGCGGCCCTTCCGATCATTACCGCATTGACACCAGTGCGCGAGAACATTGCTGTCGCATCGGATGCCGAGGAGATGCCTCCATTGCCTATAACGGGTATCTCGACGGCGTTTTTTACTTGAGCCAGTATATCCCAATTTGAGGGGCCGCTATGTTTTGCGGTTGCGAATCTGGCGTGAATAGATATTGCAGCGCCCCCGGCTTCGGTTACGGCTTGCGCAATTTCCATTATGTTCATTGTTTCGGGCTGCCATCCAATGCGTGTTTTCACAGTAACAGGCAGCTTCGTGGCGGAACCGGCGGCCTTCACCATATCATAAATCCGCTCGGGTGTTTGCATGAGAGCTGCCCCGGCGCCTTTTGCGACGATCCTTCGCACGGGGCAACCGCAGTTAATATCTATCATGCAAAACCTGTCGAGCGCAGCGACAATTGAAACGGCTTCTGCGACGACGGATGGATCTGATCCATATAAATGTGCGGCAACCGGGACAGTATCGAAACAAGTCTCAAGCAGATGCAACGTTCGGCGTGATCCGTGTACGACGGCCGCCGCGTTCACAACTTCGGTGAATGTCAATCCACAGTTGAAAAGTCCGCATAGTGAGCGCATTGCGGAATCCGTGTAACCGGCCATTGGCGCCAGGATGACAGGGAACGTAATCAACAGGTTCCCGATTTTAAGCGGTTTAATCATGGTGTTTTCATTATCCATTCGGATATGAGTTCGGAAGGCAAGCCCATTATATTGGTTTTGGATCCGGCGAATGACTCTATAATCATGCTTCCGTTTTGATCAATGTCATAAGCGCCGGCTTTATCCATAGGGTCAATATTTGCAAGATATTCGTTGATTTGCGCATTAGTCAACATTCGGAAACTAACCTCCGATATGACGGTTTGTGTGCGAGTGGATAAACCGGTTGTTGAAAGAACAACGGCAGTGAGCACTTTGTGCGTTGTTCCGGAAAACGCTTTGAGGAATGCAGCCGCTTCTTGCAATGACGACGGTTTGGTGACGATTTTCCCTTTAAAATCAATGACGGTATCCGCTGAAAGGACAGAAATCGGGTTTTTCGATGAGGTCGTGTTGCCGGAGAGGTTGGTCATGCGGCACCAGTTATTCTTGCGCATGGCGTTTTCTTCAGCCGTACGTTGAGGCTGGTCGAGATAGAACACTTCGTCAACGGCCGGTATAACAGGCGTATAAATGATTCCAAGACTATCGAGGATTTTTCTGCGACGAGGCGATGCAGATGCAAGTATCAGAGGGATTTTGATCATGAGAAGACATTCAATACACGAGAACGCGGTTGTTTTGGAAGCCTGAAATTTAATGCCGATATCTGGCCGCAACAAATTGCGGCTGTTTGCGCGTTTCGCTTTTCGAATTGGCGTTGATTGTGGTAATTTCAGTTCGATATGAATGTTGTTGGTAATAATGTTCGAATGGCCAGGTTCTGGCGCAAGTTTCTGAGGTTGACACGCGGCAGGGTTCAGGTGTTGCGCGCCTTGCAAATTGCACAGGAAGAAGAAGATGACGCCGAGATTAAAAGA
>JAFGTH010000154.1 GCA_016934225.1 Lentisphaerota bacterium
AATTGGGAATTAGCTAATATCATAACGGCAAGCTATGACACAACCAAATGAAGAATGGATAAAAGCCGAACTTGCCGAACTCAGACGCAATGCGCTTGAGCGCACAGTTCCGGCGCGTTTGGGCACGGGAGGACGCATCAAGTCCGAGTCCGGCGTTCTCTTGAATTTTTCTTCAAACGACTATTTGAATCTGGCTAACGACAGGCGTTTGATTGAAGCGGCCGGCGCAGCGGTTGACACGGGAGTTGGAGCAACTGCGTCGCGTCTAATGGCGGGTAGCTTGCAATGTCATGACGAACTGGAAAAGAAGTTGGCTGTATTCAAGGGGTATTCGGCCTCGCTTGTGTTTGGAAGCGGGTATTTGACGAATATCGGAATTATTCCGGCGCTGGTCGGCAGGGGCGATACGATTTACGCGGACAAATTTGTGCATGCAAGTATTGTGGACGGTATGATATTAAGCAGGGCGCGAGTGCGTCGTTTCGCGCATAATAATATCAAACACCTTAAAAAGTTGCTCGACGAACGAACAGATGGCAAACGACGCCTTGTTGTTACCGAATCGGTGTTCAGTATGGACGGCGATCAGGCGCCTTTAATGGAGATCGCGGAAACGGCCGCCGAAGGCGATGCCATGACGTTGGTTGATGAAGCGCACGCAATCGGCATGTTTGGGCCAAACGGGAGCGGATTAGTCAGACAATATGGCCTTGAATCCTCAGTGAATATATGCATGGGCACCTTAAGTAAAGCGCTTGGTTCATACGGCGGATTTGTTGCTTGTTCGGATTCTCTGCGTGCGCTTTTAGTAAATCGCGCCAGGAGTTTTATTTACTCGACCGCGTTACCGCCTATGGTAATTGCAGCCGCCGGTTGTGCTGTCGGCTTGTTGGAATCGAAAGCATGTGACGGCGCGCCGTTGGTGGAAAACGCAAAGATGTTTAGGTCGCGCCTTCAAGCCGCCGGATTGAATACCGGCTCTTCGGCAAGTCAGATTGTTCCGGTGATTATAGGATCATCATCCAAAACGTTAGCGGTGGCTCGTCGGCTTTTGGAGAAAGGAATTCTGGCTGTCGCTGTTAGGCCGCCGACAGTACCGACAGGAACCGCTCGTCTTAGAATCTCAATTACACTTGCGCATACACAGGAAGATCTGGCTCGAACCACGGATGCTATAATAGATTGCGCGAGACATGAGGGCATAATATGACCGGGCGTAATATAAAGCTGGTTGCCGGTTGGGGGCACGAAGGCAGAGACTGTCAGTTTTTGGGCGAAAAACTATCGTCTTACGGCAAGGTGGAAATGACATCCGTAACGGAGCTCCGTGTTCGGAATGAAGTATTTTCTTATGCTACTGCCTGCCGGGACATGATTATGCGGAGCGGAGAGCCGTGTGTTCTGGTTGGTTGGTCAATGGGCGCAATGGTTGCGCTCGAAACGCTAGCACGTTTTACTACGCCGATCAGTCATGTTATATTGATCGCCGGCACGTCCAAATTCTGCAACTGTAGTGATTACAAAGCCGGAGTCTCTGTCCACGACCTAAAGGCGCTACGAGCCGGTTTGAACTTTGCGCCTCAGGCGTCGTTGCGTTTTTTTTTGAAGCGTGTCGGTTTTCCGCGCGATTTGCCGGTTGAGACAATTAACGCCAAAGCAGCCGAAATGATGGCTGTCGGAATCGGAACTCTTAATGAGGGGTTATTGTACCTTGCTCAGTTTGATGTCAGAGATTATTTCAGCCGGATGTCGGTCCCGACCCTTGCCATTCACGGTAAACAGGACAGAATAATACCGTGGCAGGCGAGCGAGTATATAGCCGGGCATATAGCAGGAAGCAAACTTTGTGTGCATGATGAGGAAGGCCATAGAATTCCTTTAGATGCTCCCGATGTGGTGGCGTCTGATATAATTGATTTTCTCGAGGAAAACAAATGACCGGCATATCACATCGCGCCGATTCCATGGCAGCGCGATTTTCGGCTGCTGCCTCGACGTACGATCATAGCGCGGACATTCAGCGACAGACGGCAAAAAAAGTAATGAATCTGATGTCCGGTTTTGCTGCGGCAGTTAATGTGATTGAGATCGGATGCGGAACAGGAATTCTCACGCGGCTCCTTATAAAAAGATTTCCGTCGGCCAGAATAGAATGTGTTGACATATCCGATGCCATGATAAGGGTTGCCTGTGATCGCATTGGGTCCGGAGAAAATGTGATTTTCTCCACGTTAGACATAGGCGAAAAGTCAGCACAGTTTGATCTTGCGGTAAGTAATGCGGCTTTGCACTGGATGGTTCCGCTGAAAACGGCTTTCGCAAAATTAAACGCTGTGCTTTGTGACGGAGCGCACATAGCTTTCAGCATAATGCTTGATGGAACGCTGGCGGAATTAAAATCGGCTCGCGCTCGTGTGGCATCGCACAAACAAATTGGAATGAAATTACCGGCAAGGACTGAAATTTTGGAAGGACTGGGAATAAACGGATTTATGATAATGTCGGAAGCGCGAGAAACGGCCGCCGTTATTTATGACTCGGCCTGGTCGTTTCTCAAAACAATACACAATCAGGGCGTAACAGGCGGTATATACTCAGGACAGTTGTTGAACCGTACCGAATTGACAATGTTGGTTGAGGATTATGATCGCTCCTGCCGAATAGAGGATGGCGGGGTTACCGCGACATATGAAATACTGTACGTTCTTGCCCGGAAGGTGAATAATGGCTGAGAAAGGTATTTTTATTACAGGCACGGATACCGGCGTGGGCAAGACGGTTGTTGCTTCAGCCATAGTTTCATGTTTGCGCCAACAGAATATTGATGCAGTTTACATGAAACCTGTGCAGACCGGTTGTGAACAAACAGGGAATGTTCTTGTTGCTTCGGATGTTGAATTCGCGCTGCGAATGGCAGAATTAAATTCGTTGACGACCGAAGAGCGTCGTTTGATTTGCCCATACATGTTTGAATCGGCCTGTTCTCCACATCTTGCATCTGAGCGAGAAAATGTGGCGATAGATATCGGTCATATTATTGACTGTTATACGGAATTGTCGTTAAAACACGATCTGGTGGTAGTAGAGGGCGCGGGCGGAATTCTTGTGCCGATTCATGGCGCCTATACAATGGCTGATCTCATAACCGAGTTGGGTTTGCATGTGATTGTTGTCTCGCGTCCGGGCCTTGGCACGATCAATCATACGCTTTTATCGTTGAGAGAACTGGCTGCGAGAAAAATAAAAGTGCTCGGCGTAATATTCAACAGAAGCGAATTTGAGCCGCCAAGCTACATTGAGAATGACAATCAGGAAACTGTAAGAAGACTCGGCAAAGCCGTGATGCTCGGATGTCTGCCGTTTATTGAACGGATTTCTTCGAATATGTCTGCCGATCAATTCATTAATCAATGCGTCGCGGAACTTACGGCGACATGCAGAATAATAAGGAACGTGGTTCTTCAATGACTGACGGTGACTATTCATTCAGAGATCGCAAACATGTATGGCATCCGTACACAAAACGATCCGCTGTTGACGCTGGAACAATTCCGGTAATCGTAAGGGGGGACGGTGTGTATTTGCATGATGTAACCGGGAGACGTTATTTCGATGCCGTATCGTCCTGGTGGTCGTGCAACCTTGGGCACGGGCATCCCAGGCTTGTTCGTGCAATTCGGGATCAGCTCGATCAGCTTCAACACAGTATTCTTGGCAATCTTACTCATCCCGGAGCGGTTGAATTGGCGGAACGATTGGCTGGGTTGTTGCCCGGCGGCGATTATCATGTATTATTTGCCTCTGATGGCGCAAGTTCGGTGGAAGCGGCTTTAAAAATAGCTGTTCAATATCATCGCAACATCAAATTAACCGGGCGTGTGCAATTTGCTTCGCTTGAGAATGCTTATCATGGCGACACGCTCGGCGCAGTCACTGTCGGTTATCTTGATTGTTTTCACAGACCATTTGCATCACTTTTACCACATGCGCATCGCGCGCAATCTCCTTGTTGCAGCATGTGTTCGGATAACCCGGCGACATGCCGACTTCAATGCTTCGATTCAATGGCCCGTATATTGGAGAACAATGCCGACACATTGGCGGCGGTCATAGTGGAGCCGCTTTGCCAATGTGCGGGCGGAATGCGGATTTATTCGCCGAAATATCTGAGAAAATTGTCGGAAGAATGCGAAAAGCTGAAAATCCTGTTGATAGTTGACGAAATAGCTGTTGGCTTCGGCAGGACGGGTAAAATGTTCGCTTTCGAACATGCCGGTATAAAACCTGATATTGTGTGCATGGGAAAGGGTCTGTCAGGCGGATACCTTCCGATCAGCGCAACCGTTGTGCGCGACGCCGTGTACGATACATTTTCCGACAAACCGGACGATCGGACTTTTTATCACGGTCATACGTTTTCAGGAAACCCTGTCGCGGCAGCGGCTGCAATTGAAACATTGAATGTGTATGGAGATGAAGGAATAACAGCTAATGCCGACCAGCTTGGCAAGTTGCTTGCCGTGGAAATGAAACAGCTCGCCGACAAGCGGATGGTGAAAGATGTCAGGTGCCTCGGAATGATCGGAGCAGTTGAGTTTGAAGACGATGGCGGAATAGAATTAGCGCAAACAGTTAAAGCGCGGCTCATGGAGCAGGGGATATTGGTTCGACCTCTGGGCAATGTCGTCTATTTGATGCCGCCTCTTGTTACTCCGCCTGATGTCTTGACAAATGCTGTACGGAAACTTGCCGATGCCTGGTAAGCGGACGTACACCACCTTCCTGAACCGATTCACAGCGTACTGATGAACTCGCCGAAGTCATTCCTGAAGACAGCGGTCTTCAACGATGTCACGCTCGTGATTTGGACAACGGCTTCCGGAATGAGTCCGTAGAACGAAAGTGCCGAATGCAGACTAATATAGGATGGGTGATACATCCTGCCCGCAAAGAAAGTCGCCATCTCCGGGGGGTTCCGCGGTACTCGGCGAAGGCATACCATCCACGCTGCAAACGCGCCAGGTAGCCCTTCCGGGTCCAGCGGACGAAGTTGCCGCGGTCAAACCCCGGGTCCCAAGCATACACCTGGTGGATGCTGAAACAGCCGAGATCGAACATCTCCTGCCTGAAGACGTACCAGTTCATGATTCATTTCCAATGTGCGGCATTAATAGCACACATCAGAAACAGATGCAAGGCCTTGTGTACAGGCCAATGCGGCATTCCTCCGGATAAGCAGGCCGAGAGACACGACAAGCGATGTGGCAGTACCCTTCTTATCCGTCATTCCCACTGCCTTTCGGTTCACCCTCTTCCCAGGCGGGTACGGTTGCGCAACTCCTCATCTGAGGCAGAGACCCTCCCGTTTGCGGGAGCACCATCCGCAAAAGAGATTCCGGCGAGATCGATCCAGTACCACCACCGGCTCCGTCGGCCAGTCGAACAGAGTGGGGGACGTAAGCAGAAGGTTCGTTCCCCAAGGCCGCCGGAAGAACAGATGATACATCCCCTCTCGAATCACAACGAACGGCGCATGCTTTTGAGGCGCCTTGTTGGCGGTTGCCCCTTGTCCAAGATTGACCAACAACGGTTCGTGTGTTTCGTAGGGCCCGAAAAGGAGGGAACTCGAGCAATGGAACAGGCTCCGCTCGCTCTCCCACGATCCCGTGCCCATGATGCCGATGCCGTGCCACCGGGAATCCAATGCATGGAACAGGCAGAAGTCATTGAGATGGTTGTCCGGGTACTCGATGATGCGCGTCCAGGGCGTCGTGATTATCGGCGTCATACGCTTTGCCTCCTCTGCAGCGGAACCGCCATACCTGCACACTACGCCCCGACCCGCCGGTCCCGCAACCCCCATCCGCGGGCAAGACCCAAATTCATCTGAATCGTTGCGGCTAAGGACTCGACATCCGGCCACTTGCCACTCGCCACTTGTCACCGGTACCGACAAGGTGCTCGGCAAGGCTCTCTCGACCCAGTTTCAGACCACCGGCTCCGCCACGGCCGCGCCGATGCCCGTAGCGCCGAAGCCATTGCCGCAGTAGAAGAGCCGGAGTTTCCCGTTCTCCTCGATCACGTTCGGGTATTCCGTCATCCGGCTTTCCCATCCGTCGCCCCGGCGAAGCACGAACGGGTTCAACTACGAAATCGAGACGTGGGACCGAACGGCCAATTCCTACGTCGTGCAAAACTCCGACACGGAGGTCAACAACGCCAACTCCATTCACAGCACGGAT
>JAFGTH010000155.1 GCA_016934225.1 Lentisphaerota bacterium
ATCGGCAAGCAGGGCAAGATCTCTAGCCAGCGTATCGGCGGCGCAGGAGATATAAATGAGTTTTTTCGGCGGTGTTTTGCATAGAGCATTTATCATTTGGCGGTTCAATCCGCGACGAGGTGGATCAACGATCACAAGCGCTTGTGACGAACGTGCCGGTTCCAGCGCGTCAGCCGCGATATTTTCGCTTATTTGGGTCAGAAACGCAGCTCCGTTCAAGCCATAATCACGCGCATTTTGTTTTGCCGCTTCGATTGCTTTCCGGTCGGAATCAACTCCGAGCGTGGATGGCACTCCGCATTTCCCTGCGGCTATTGAAAAGACGCCAACTCCGCAATAGAAATCCATCAAAGTGTCGAAAGAGTCGTTCTTTATGATTGTCGTGACGGCTTCGATTAAAATATTGGCCACAGGTGGATTTACCTGAAAGAAGCTTTGTGCGGGGACTTGTAAATTGCCGAGCGTTGTACTTTCGGTGAGGATCTCGATTCCGAGCGATTTATTGCGCCAATGGCATGCGCCGTTAGTATTCGTGTATCGGAAAGTCACGCGATCCTTGTTGTTCATGGCATAAAAATCGGCGCTGCTTCTGTAGGCGGCCAGATCTTCGTTGATAGCGTTCATGGCAAGTGGGCAACGGCCGACATCGAGGACTGTCTGATTATCATTGCCGACGTAACCGAGGGAGCGTTTTGTTTCTGATATAGCGGCGTGGAGCGTGATTTTGTTTCTATAACCAAGATTGTTTTTGGAATCATATACGAGTATATCTTCGATATCAATGTGCCCGAGACGTTGCATAAGAGCGCGAAGCTGGTTCTTTTTTATTTGCAGTTCAGCGTCGTAACCGACATGTTGATAGGCGCAGCCCGGACAATTTGCGGCTATTGGGCATTGAGGTTCGATACGCGCAGGCGAGGGTGTAATGACCTGTTGCAACTTGCAGCGAGTGAAACGTTTATATTCTGTTTCGGGGAGACAGGCAACAGTTTCGCCGGGCAAAGCGCCGGGCACAAAGCAGACTTTGCCTTCATGGCGGCCAACGCCTTCGCCGCCATAGGCGACATCGAAAATTTCAATCTTTAGGTTGATAAGACCTCCGCGTACGATCAATTAATATTGCTTCACCATAGGTGAGTTGCGCATTGATATGCAAGCTGCATATTCGTGTGTCAGCGCCGGACATAGCGCTATGCTTTGGATTTTCCGGCAAATGCGACAGATCTAGTTGCCGGAGGAAGAGTTTGGCCTGCATGTTGCATGAACAAATTTCTATTCATGCAACATGCAGGTGGTTTGTGCTATGCGGTTTCGATACGGATCGTTTTGCGATTTGTTTTATCTTCATCCTTCTTTGGGACGGTTATCACGAGTTTCCCGTGTTTGAACGAAGCTTTGGCTTTCTCTCCGTCAACCGCTGCCGGCAACGGAATGATGCGTCTGAAGGAACCGTACGACTGCTCTTTGCAGTGCCAATTGCCGTTCTTTCCTTCGTTTTCTTCTTTTTTCTCGCCTCGAATAGTCAAGGTATTATCGTCCATTTCCACGGTTACATCTTTTTCATTCATTCCGGGCAATTCGGCGGACACTTTAATTTGTTCAGTGGTCTCGGACACATCTACCTTTGGCGAGAACTGGATCATGTCCAACGAGCTGTTTTCCCATGGAGCAAGATCGAAACCGTTGAAGAAGTTGTCGAACAGCCGGTTCATTTCTCTTTGCAGAGAAAACAAGCTATCTTCCCGGCGATTGCGATCGAGCGCTCTTTCGCTTTTCTTTCCCAACTTTGGAACCAGATCTTTCATTGACATAACTACACCTCCTCACATTAACTTGTTGATTCACGCTGCTATTCGCGTCGTAATCAGGCTGCAATTTCAATTTTACGGGTCTTTGTTTCTGCTCGTTTTGGAATAATCAACCGCAACAGACCGTATTTCATGTGAGCCTTGATTTTATCGGCATCCACTTGATCCGACAGTGTAAAATCGCGCCGATATCTACATGTTGAGTATTCTCGACCCAGCAATTCATATTCTCCTTTCGGCGGCTCGATATTGCCGTTGCCTTCTATGGTCAAGACATTGTTCTCAACCGTTACATTAGCATCTTCATTAGCGACGCCCGGCATTTCCACCATCAATTGGATATCATTCGGTGTTTCCAATATATCCACATTCGGCAGTTCCGTAATTGTCTGTTCCGTTTGTGTTTTTTGCGCCGCTGTTTCCTGTTTCACTGCGATATCTTTCATTTTGACACCTCCTTAGAATTAGGCCGCTTCGACGGCAATTTTTTTCGGTTTATCGGACTCTGCGCGGGGAATTGTTATCCTCAGCAAACCGTTTATGTAACTTGCCTTAACGGTTTCGGGGTTTGAGTAATACGGCAGGCGCAACGTGCGTGCGTACTCGCCTGTAACTCGTTCGCGGCGGTGATATATTTCGCCGTCGGACGGAACTCTTTCGTCGGCATGGACGCGGATCGTTAATTCATTACCTTGAACCGTTAGATCAACATCCTTCGTATCAACGCCCGGCATTTTGGCATCCACCACAATTCCGTCGTCGGAAGCCCACACATTCACCGGCGGGTAAGCTTCTTTGAAACTTCTGCTTGTCATGTTCCATGGCCATCGCGTAAAATTTCGATTTATATCACTTTGCAGCGACTCAATCTCATCGAACAACGACCAAGGGTTCCTCTCATAATGCGCCAGATTAAACATAGCTCATCTCTCCTTTCTTATTTTGAATTACTGTTTTTAGTTCTTTCATTTGTTTTCATTTCGCCTTTTAACTAGCATAGCGCATGCCAACACCAGTTGATTCTTTAGCGCGTTAATCATAACGCATTGATAAAAAAGATCTTGCAACTGAACATGACTTGTGGCATGAGCTACAGAAATGAGACATAATGACTCGACTAGAAAGTTGTTGGGCAAATGGTCGTTGAGACATAATGACACTATTGAAGGAAGCCGCAGATGGGTTATGGATGGAGATGGGATTTTTTACAACGGGGTGTACGGAGTGCAAGGATGGGGCGGGAGAGAATGTAACTGTGGATGAACACGGATAGAAATGTTCAATGTGTTATTGCGTACATAAGTATATTCTGGCCCAATTTTGTTGATCCGACGTTATCGTAGCCGTCCGCGTAGGGATTTTGCGACATTTCCCAGCCTCCGGCCATGCCGTAGCGGCTGTACACGACGACGTAATTATTTTCGATAGCGATTCCTTCGAGCATTGGTGTAGATACTGAAGAGCCTATTTTAGCCGCCAGGGACGGTGTAAGGCCGATGCGCGTTATTTTATTTGGCATTCGGTAGATTGCGCTGTCTGCGGCAATCTTTTCCATTTTTTCTTCAGGCAGGACACGCTCCATTTCGGCGCGAAACGCCCGGTCAAATCCTTGTCTGCCGCAACAGGCTTCTGCGAACAGAAATCCGCCGTTTCTCAGGAATTCCCTTAGTTGCATTGCTTCCTGTTTTGAGAAATAGAAGTCATCGTGACCGGTTATATACAGGATAGGGGCATCAAATATTTCGGGATCCGTAAGATGCATATTTTTTACCGACAGCGCAACTTTTACATTGGTTTTTTTATTGAACGTATGCAATAGAAGCGGCAGTCCCATTGTGCGTGTTTTCCATTCTCCGTTGTAAATGATCTGAGCAACGTGCAATGTGTCTGATTTTGTAGCCGGCATTGTTGGCCAGGGTTCGCGGGGGATATTTTGCAGCCATGCCTTTTGGGCAATCGCGTACGAAACGATATTGATTCCCAGCTTGAGGGCGTCTTCAACAGCGTATGCCTGATAGTCGTTGTTTTCGATGCCTTCCCATCCGATTGAAAGGCAGTATTGGGACACGAGCGCCATGGTGCGGCAGTTGGACATGATTCCGTAAAAGCGGGGAGCGACGGCCTTTGTTTTCGCAATTTTTGTTTGTTGGAAATATTTGATTTGAGCAAGGTCAAAACAGGAATGGAATATTGGGTGATCGGTGTCCAAAGGTTGCAGTGATATATCAGGGAAAATACATTGCAACTCGAGTATTGCCGAATCATAGAACGGCTTAGACCCCAAACCGGCGTTGAACAGGATCATGCCTCCGCCGAGCATGTATGCGCGGAGTTTTTTTCTTTCTGCATGGGAGAATCGGAACCGGTAATGCCCTGAGTAATAGATGATCGGGTATTTTGCGGGATCCGCGTCCATTGCGTCAAACGAAGCGGAATCGGAAAGATATTTGATGCCGAACAGGCTGTTTAATTCGTTCAGCAGATTGTCCACATCATTGGGTGTGGCGTTCCATTGAAGGTTTGAGCCGCGCTTGAGTTTTAATACCAGAACTTGTGATTTCGGTTCGGATTTGAAAATCGTGCGCGCTATTTTGCCGGAGCGATCATCGGCGAATCGCGGCGAGAGTTGGGCTTGCGTTTCCGCATTGTGTTTCTTTAAGCCTTGTGGAGGCGGCACAAATCCTTTTTCGTTGCTGCCGTCGCCTTCCGGCGCGGGCAGATTTACAGGTTCCACCTCGTTTATTTCCGATATTGACAGTTGTCGAATATCGGGCAACCGTGCCGATACAGGCGAGGGTGGCGTATCGGTCGCATTTGTGACAGGTTTAAGTTTCAGTTCTGTTTGTTCCGAAGCGACGGGTTTGGACGGCGTCATGATTTTTTTATCCGGCAATGACACGCGTGGGAAAAGTCGCCATGCTCCGATTCCAAGCAGAATGCAAATTGTCGCGGCGGCAAGTAGTGACGCAACGGAATTTTTCTGGTAGCGCGATTGAGTTCTGTTCCGGATATCATGTTTTGTCTTTTTGATTTTATCAGTTGTTTTTTTTCCGCGTATTAAATATTTTTTACGATTTGATTGCTGATTGTTTTCCTGTTCGCGGATTTCTTTCATTGTATTAAAATTCTTAGGCAGCGCCGCCAGGATTTTTTCGACCGGAACAGGCTTGCAGCGCGAGGCTTTTATCAAGCGTTCGACTACTGTGACGAGAGCGAGCAGTTCTCTGTGTTCTGTTGATTCGTCCAATATCCTGAGTAATCGTTCTTCGTCTTTTGGCTTGATTTGCCCGTCGGCGTAGTCGTTCAGCAATCGGGTTATTTCATTTGAATCAGGCATGTTGTCGGCCTTTTCTCTGCAGGCATTTCCCCATGGCCAGTCGGGCTCGATGGAGCGTGACTTTTACCGCGTTGACGGAAAGGGCGAACGATTTTGCAAGTTCCTTGACGGCGTGTTCATGGAAATAAAATCCGTCCATCAGGGCGCGTGTTTTTCCGCCGAGGTTATCCATGCAGCTACGAAGCGCCGCGAGCGTATCTTCAGGAAGCGATTCTGTCACCTTGGTGATATCGTCAGCCATGCGTTTTTCTATTTCTGCATGGTAGCGGTTTTGCATATCGCGTCTGCCGTACCAACGGCGTCGTTCGTTCTGTGCCGCATTTCTTGCGATGGTATGTAGCCATGCCTTGAAATTTGTTCCGGGTTGGTAGGTTGAGAGCCGTTGATAAGCTATTACGAATGCTTCCTGTGAAACATCTGCAATCATATTTGAATCTGGAATCATGGCTGCAATGATGGCGCGCACACCTGGTTCATGAGTTTTCACTATATCTGCAAAAGCGTCCGGATTTCCGTTGAGCACATTTGCTATGGAAGTTTCAATGTGGTTGTTGTGTAATGTGTTATTCACAGGCAATGCATTATCCTTAAATGAGGCATTTAATGCAAGGCGCAGCGATGTATTACTTGTTCTGGAGAATTGTCGAAAGTAAGGATTTGTTGTAGAAGCGTGAATATGTCAGGCGTAAAGATGCGGTTCAGTGGGCG
>JAFGTH010000156.1 GCA_016934225.1 Lentisphaerota bacterium
GCACATCATCTACAAGACTGCGCATGCTCTTAAAAACAGAATGATCTCTTGTGTTCGGCAAAATCTCAATCTCCGGACTCTCGTAAAGAGTAACTAATGCCCGGAAATTCGTGAAGACCAGCGCTATCGTCTTGCCGAAAAAACCGTCCGAAGGATTGCCTATAAGACCCGCTCGCGGATACGCTTCCTTCCGTATAATCATAAACTGGTTTTCCTTTTCAAGTTAATGTTTGAACTTAACACACTCGACTTTACATTGCAATCCGGTATGTAATCCCCTATCATTTTATTTCCTGTACAAAACCGAATTAATGCAGTGTCGAACAAAAAGAACCAACAAAACGATTCTCGCGAAAAAAGATCAATGGAATTATTTGCGAACCAACGCCAAAACATTGTCTGCTGCATCTGTTGCTCATTGCTGATGTGGCCTGTCCTCGCTCTCGCCGCATCCGACGATCTGTCGCCGACAGAAATTATCAGACGCAGCGACGAGCTTCTCCGAGGCGAAAACAGTTATTCACAAATGGAAATGACAATCTCCAGACCGCACTGGACCCGCACTGTAATCATGGAAGGCTGGTCGTCCGGCGCCGACAATATGTTCGTTCGTGTTCTTGCCCCAAAGAAAGAAAGGGGCATAACGTTCCTGAAAAAAGGCAGGGAAGCCTGGAATTACATCCCTGCTATTGATCGTGTTATAAAACTTCCGCCTTCCATGATGCTACAATCCTGGATGGGAAGCGACTTCACAAATGACGATGTCGTCCGCGCCGACAGTATGGTTGAAGATTACACACACCGATTGCTTGACAAGCCAATAGTCGAAGGCGCCCCATGCTGGACCATCGAGGCAATCCCGAAACCCGATGCGCCGGTCGTATGGGGCAAAGTCGTTTTCACAGTTCGACAGTCCAATTACGTTCCAATACGCGTTGATTTCTTCGACGAAGATAGTTGTCTGGTTAAATTCTATGTGACGTCTCGAATCCGCAAGATCGAAGGTCGTGAACTGGCAACCGAATTCACAATGCATGACGCGCTCAAAGATGAACACAAAACTTCGATTGTCTATAACTCTATCACTTTCAAGCCTGAACTGAAACCGGACACGTTCTCGCTCAAGAACCTAAAGCAATAAGAACGATAAACAAGACACGGAACTTTTCAGCGTTATGACCATCGTTTTGATCGCATGGAGAAATATCGGCAGAAATCGGCGACGGTCCATTCTCTCCATCGCAGCCGTAGCCGGAGCCATGGCGCTGCTTGTATTCATGATGGCATTCCAGAAAGGGTCGTATCTCAGCATGATCAATACGACCGTCCATGCCCACTCGGGGCATATTCAGCTTCAACGAACAGGCTATTTCAAAGACGGCGATCTGGCACTGAAGCTGGATAACCCGGAAGCATTAAGCCCAATACTACGATCTATCAAAGAAATAGTCGCATTCGCGCCTCGCATTAATGCCCCGGCCCTCGTTAGCAAAGACGCAAAAACTTTCGGATCGCTTATATGGGGCATTGATCCCGTCGCCGAAGCGAATACCTCAACGCTCACAAAAGTGATCAAAAAAGGCAAATACCTCTCAGCAGAAGATAAAACAGGAGCGCTTCTTTCCGACTTGCTGGCAAAAAACCTGAACGCGGATATCGGCGATGAAATAGTCTTCATCGGACAGGGCGCGGACGGATCCATGGCAGCCGGCAAGCTTTTTGTCCGCGGTATATTCAAATTCGGGATTAACGAAATTGACCGAGTCGTAATGGCCGCGCATATTGAGACAATACAGGAAATCTTTTCATTGCAGGACAGCGCCTCCGAAATCGCCGTTATACTCGACAGCGATTCAGCAAGACCGCTAGTTATAGACAGCCTGAAACAAAGACTCGCCGAGCGCTCATTCGACAACATAACCGTGCTCGGATGGAACGATATTTCGCCCGAAATTGAGCAATCCATAGAAATAGACTGGAAGACCGGACTCATAATGTACGCAGTGCTGGTACTGGTTGTCGGCTTCGGCATAGCAAATACTTTTTTCATGGCGTTCATGGAACGGATTCACGAATACGGAATACTGCTTTCACTGGGCATGAAGTCGCTAACCGTTTCCTTAATGACTTACATCGAATCGGCTCTTTTGTCGGCAATAGGCATAGCCCTGGGCGCCGTTGTCGGCATCGCCGTCACCGAATATTTTGCAAAAAAGGGATTGACGATTCCAGACGCCGAAGACCTGTTTGCCGAGTATGGAATGGATCCGGTCGTGTACCCGGCGCTTTCCGCGGAAGTTCTCGTAATAGCTACCGCCATTGTCGGCATCATAACTGCGGCAATGGCGCTGTATCCGGCATGGAAGGCAGGCAGACTCGAGCCTGTTAAGGCATTGAGAAGAATATAACGCCCGGGAGAAAACTATGTTGCTGCGAATGGCATGGCTGAATATATGGCGGAATCCCAAACGCACGATTATTCTGCTCTGTTCGATAATAGTGGGCCTGGTAGGAATCATTTTCCTGATGGGATTCATCCGCGGTTGGTTTGACGCAATGATCAACAAAACAATCCGCACATACGAGGGGCACATGAAAATTATGGGCCCCGGTTATAACGAGAATCCCATTATCGAAAACCATATGCGCGTTACCGAAAAAACACAAGAATGGCTCGCTACAGACCCGGCAATTTCTGCGTCTGCCGAACGAGTAGCTGTCCAAGGACTCGCGTCGTCCGCCCATCGCTCCATGATCGTAAAGATAATCGGAATTGATCCGGCAAATGAACGGAACGTTTCCGTGATTGCCGACAGCATGCGCAGCGGCAAGTTTCTCGATCCTGACGAACGGAACAGCATCATTATCGGAGAGCCGCTGGCCGATAAACTAAAAACAGGCCTTGGCAAAAGAGTTGTTTTGATGTCTCAACAATTGGGCGGCCAGATAGGATCAGAAGCATTCAAAGTAAAAGGCGTTTTCAACACCGGCAGCACCGCTTACGATGAACACACAGTCTATATTTTAAAGTCGGACGCGCAACGAATGCTGGAATTCCACAATCGGATAACGGAAATAGTTATTCTGCTGGACAACATTGGAAACTCCGACGCGACAGCCGCGCGCGCTGTCGCATCTCTCGACAATGAAAATCTTGAAGTGCTGACATGGAAAGAACGCCTGCCGTTCGTAACAAAGAGCATAGAAATGTCCAATAAATCCATGCTGTTCGTATACGCAGTGTTCTATCTGGCCATGGCTTTCGGCATTCTTAATGCTCTACTCATGTCCATAGGCGAAAGAATTCATGAGTTCGGCGTAATGATGGCAATAGGAACGAGCCGCAGCATCATAGTGCTGATGATATTGCTCGAATCCGTATGTATTGCCACAATCGCGGTCGTAATCGGAACGGCTTTGGGAGTCAGTTTGGTCAATTTCTTCGGCAAAACCGGTATGGATCTGAGCGCTTTCGCCGAAGCAATGGAATACATTCAGGCGGAAAACGTGCTCTACTTGTATGTTACGCCATCAGACATCGCATTCGCGACAATCGCAACCTTTCTCGTAGCAATACTGTTCTCATTCTACCCTGCAATGAAAGCATCAAGAATGCGGCCGGTAGATGCATTGAGAAAAACAGGTTGATTAATTGGAGGATCAAAAAATGTCGCTGATTGAAGTGCACAATGTCATAAAAAACTATATAGACGGTAAAAATACTGTCGAAGCCCTGCGCGGTGTTGATATAAAAATCGAGACCGGGGAATTTACCGCCATCGCCGGACCGTCCGGCTCAGGCAAAACAACACTGCTCAACCTGATCGGCGGTCTTGATACCGTCACATCCGGAACAATCAAGGTTGATGATGTGGAATTGTCGGCAGTATCCATCCGCAGGCTCAGCGAAATGCGCCTTCATAAAATCGGATTCGTATTCCAATCATACAATCTCATGCCCGTTCTTTCCGCATTGGAAAATGTCGAGTTCACTATGATGCTCCAATCCGTGCCGAAACGAGAAAGAACGCGGCGCGCAAAAGAAATTCTGGACAAGGTCGGCCTCTCCGAACACGCCCATCGCAGACCACCAGCGCTGTCAGGCGGACAACAACAGCGAGTTGCCGTAGCGCGAGCCATAGTGTCCGGACCGGCTGTCGTCCTCGCCGATGAACCAACGGCCAACCTCGACTCCGGCACCGGCGCAAAACTTCTGGATCTTATGCGCACATTGAACAAGACTGAAAACATGACTTTCATCTTTTCAACACATGACCCGATGGTCATGGATTACGCAACACGACTGATACAACTTCATGACGGCGCAGTGCGTTCGGACGAAATGAAGAATTCGAAAACAGCGGGATAATGAACGCAACCCAACACTCACTCGTTGTCTTGCTCGGTTTGTTGTGCGTTGCCGCTTCCGGATCCGAAATGGAAATCGGCGGCTATTATAAGAACTTTTTCAGCGTGGTTCGAGCGCCGGATGCAGACGATCCCACACAGGCAGACGACTTTCAACGAGTCAGATTCAAACTGGAATACGAGTCGTCACCCAAAGTTGACTTTCAAGTACATTTCGAGTCAAGCGTCATTTGGGGCGATACCGCCGACACGCTCTCGGCGCAATCGGAAACCAACCTGTTCGATTCCGGAATAGTAACTCTTGCTCGTCCTTCGCATAGACCGCGTTTTATGGATCTTCAAACTGTCAGCCTTTCTGAATCCGGGATTCATTGGAGAAACGAACTGGACCGTCTGCGCTTGCGTTTGAAATCCGACAGAATCACCCTCGCGATCGGCAGACAATCGGTGAGTTGGGGCAGCAGCTCGTTCTGGAGTCCTGTAGATGTGTTTTCCGGCTTCACACCTACAGAAATAGATAAAGATGAGAAAACCGGAATAGACGTCATCCGCTTGACGATTTTTCCAACGTATGATTCTGAAATAGACGCAATTCTGGAACCGCTCGACAGGAACCGGGAATGGCGAATTGATTCGAACGATTCCTCCGCTGCTATAAGGTTTAAAAGACATATCGGTCAATACGATATCGCCGCATGCGGCGGATATATAGCCGGAAACTGGATAGCTGGATTCGATTTTTCAGGCTACATCATGAACGCCGGACTGCACGGAGAGTTTCTTGGAATGCGAGTTAATGACTGCGTCACGGACAATTTTGCGCAAGCTGTAATAGGAATTGACTACTCTTTCCAGGCCCCGTTCGAACCATACTTTATGATTGAATACTACTTCAACAGCGCAGGAGCCGTTGATGTCGAAAACTACACCTCAGTGCTTGCCAAACCGGCGATTCAAGACGCAATCTGGCGCGGCACAACATACAGTCTGGGGCGCGCTTATGCAGGAGCCGTCATTAAACTGACATTAACACCCCTCGTTGCGTTCCAGAATCAAACCATTGTCAACATGGACGACAACAGTGTGCGCGAATACGCATCAATTTCCGCGTCAACATCCGATAATTCGGAAATAATAGCCGGCGCAAGCATCGGCATCGGTTCGCTCGGAACAGAATTCGGCGGGTGGTCGAAACAACAGATCGGCGCTGATTTCACCAGCCCTGATGTATATTTCATTTATTTCAAGGTCTATTACTGATTTTTGCGAAGCTTACCGGCAGATTGACGGCAGGAAAAAATCGAGCACATTTGTACTTGCCTTGAAGATTTTCCGCATTCAGAGTCTACAGAGCTTTATGACTCTCTCTCATGAAAAATATATGCGCATGGCGCTACAACAGGCGCAAACGGCAAAAGAAACCGGCGAAGTCCCCACCGGCTGCGTAATTGTCCGCCATTTGATCAACGCAGACACATACGAGATCATTGCGCGCGCGCACAACCAGGTTGAGTTGCTCAAAGATCCAACAGCGCACGCAGAAATGATCGCAATAACACAGGCAGCATCCGCCGTTGGAGACTGGAGACTTACCGATACTATTCTTTACGTCACAAAGGAGCCTTGCGCCATGTGCGCCGGCGCAATTGTTCTGGCCAGAATACCGCTTGTGGTGTTTGGGGCAACCGATCCGAAACGCGGCGGCGTGACGTCGGCGTTCCGTATCTTGAATCATCCGGACCTTAACCACCGCTGCGATTTCATCAGCGGAGTGCTTGAAGACGAATGCCGTGCGTTGCTTCAGAACTTTTTCAGGGATAAACGCTGATTAACAATTTTAGTTCGTCACGCGCCGCGTTTGCCGCCGGCGCGATTGAGCGTCTGCTTTTCATCCTCGGTCAAGTTGTTTATACCGATACTGACAATTTTATCTAGAATCCGATCCACTTCTTCGCGGCTGGGCGGCTCTACCGGTTCATCTTCTACAAGCCGTATTTTCCGTCTCCGTAATCCAGATTGCAAATTTCGCGCAATAGAAGATATGTTAGCCCAGCGGCCCAATCCGTCTAATCGCTCGGCCGGACGTTTTAAACGCCTTCCATACAAATAGCCGACCACGGCCCCGCTCATGTGCGCCGCGTGCGCCACATCGTTAAGTCCGGCAAAAAGAGATACCAGCGAGAAGACTATTACAGCGATCGCCATTGTACGCACCGATACGACGATGGGAAACGGAAAAAGAATCAACTGTTCGCGCGGAAACATCGCAGCGAAGGTTCCAATTACTCCATACACTGCGCCGGAAGCGCCAATACACAAACCGTACGACCAACCACTGATCGCCAGCCATCCGAGACCGGCAACAAGCCCCGAGACCAAATACAAAAACATAAATCGTTCCGGACCTAGAACCTTCTCCATCCTAACGCCGAAAACATACAGCACGATTGCATTGAAACACAGATGCAGAATGCTGCCATGCAAAAACATGTATGTGAACACTTGCCAGAAGTATCCGGATCGCAAGCCATCCATGCTTAATCCGAAAACCCGAGTAAAGATCATTCCCGCGCGGTGATCCACGATCAATTGCACGGCAAAAACACATGCAAAAGCTATAAGAAAAGCCTTTACGACTCTTGTAACAACAAATTCAGTCTGTAAACCATATTGCCTGACGAACATGCAATTTCCCGCCTATTACTGACATACTGCTCACACATCTGAACAAATCTTCAGTTCAAAGGCACC
>JAFGTH010000157.1 GCA_016934225.1 Lentisphaerota bacterium
TAGCGCGAATGATGGAAGGACATGGAGCAAGCCTTATGTGATCGAAGATGCCCCTGGTGGTTACTGCTATACGGCCATACACTTTGAATGGGATTACGTATTGCTAGCCTATTGTGCCGGTACGTTTGGTGATGGCTCCATATTATCTCGTCTTCGGATCAAGCAGATATCGTTCTCGGATTTAGGTTTGTGAATTTATGAACAGGTTTTGCCTCACGTATTTTGACAACGAAACAAGAATTTTATTATATAAGCTACGCTCATATGCAAATTTCCACATACAAAGACAGTGAAAGGAATAATCGTAGATATGACGACAAGACTGAATATTACATCTATAGGACGTGACACACAATTGCTTATTGACGATTATATCGTAGATGACATCTGGATGATCAGAAGATCGCCGGAGATGCCTGTTAAGCATCTTAACAATCCGATTTTTGCATCAGATTCGCCTTTTGAAGATATACTCGGCCAAAGCGTGATGTACGATGAAGATGATAAGATGTTCAAGATGTGGTATACCCTCCATGATAGAGATAAACGATGGTTACCTAAAGGACATACCTATATGTACAGGGGCGCTTACGCGGTTTCAGAGGATGGTCTTTTGTGGGACAAACCTAAACTGGGTATAGTCGAACACAAAGGAACGAAAGACAATAATCTTTTCCTCGAGGACGGAACCGGTTTCATCATAAAAGACAAGATTGATAGGAATCCAGGGCGTCACTACAAGATGCTGGTCAAGCGTTCCTGTTCCAATAATGGCAGAGTATTTGCTTCGTTTTCAAACGACGGTATCCACTGGAATGATTATCCAAGCGGTGAATCGGTGCTTACACACTCCAGAGACGGTGGGAATCCTGTCGTTTTTGACTCGCAAATAGGAAAGTATGTTCTTTTCTGCAGGCCCACGATTCTCGCAGCTGAAAAAACGCTGGAACCCGGCGATATCGGGTTTCCGGATCATCGTATATTCAGGCAAGCAGGATCAAAGTCAAGTGATTATCTGGAGGGTTCTCCCGGAGAGATCGGATTCCCTTCCCAGGATGATTTTGTTTTAAATTGGGAAGCAGAGGATTATATCCATCGGTATTTAAAGGTTTTTCCATATACCGATACGAGAGCCTTACGTATATTCAAAGGGCAGTATGGCTGTAACCGGCGGATAGCAAGATCGGTAAGTGACGATTTCATTCATTGGTCAGAGCCAGATGTGGTCATCCGACCTGACGAGCTCGATCCTCCCAAGTTTTACAATCTGAATGTAACTCTTTACAAAGGGCTGTATATTGGCCTGTTGGAGGTCTTCTATGCGTGGGGGAACAGGCGGTTTCCGGGGTGCCCCCAGGAATCTGAAGTTTTCGATCTGCAACTCACATTCAGCAGGGACGGAATAAGGTGGGAAAGACTTGCGAACCGGCCTGTTTTCATTCCAAGAGGTTGCATAGGCGCATTCGACGGTGGCATGGTCGAGAGCCTGCAACAGCCCATCATCGAGTATGGCAATGAACTGCGGATTTATTATAATGGATATCAATTCTGTCATAATGTTCCCGGAGGCGTAATGGGAATCGGCGTGGCCAGGCTTCCCAAAGAAAGGCTTGTGGCAAGATGCGCCGGAGACGAAATGGGCGTATTGATGACGAAACCGTTTATTGTTGAGGGCGACAGGCTTGAAATTAATGTGGACGCAAGAAAAGGGCTTTTAAAGGTAGAGATTGCAGAAGCCGACGGCCAACCGATTGAGGGATTTGGTGTAGAAGATGCAATTGAAATAAAGAATAACGGGTTTATTATTCCCGTTGAATGGCGCGGCGGAAGCAAACCTGCGGAATTAAAAGGAAGGCTTGTCCGGTTAAGGTTTTATATGTATCAGGCGAGGCTTTATTCGTTTCGCTTTTCGTAAACATTCTGGGAGATAACCGGCCTGATAGATCCCTGAGTGCATATATTCCTGCAGCCATCTGGATAGTCATGTTATTGAATAGAAAGGGAATACTATGAAAATCGGTCGAGTGCCACCGTATCCTCATGATGTAATGGAAAGGGAAGAATTGGACTTAACCACATACCAATACCATATGCCCTTCAACTATGGAAACATAACGGTGAACAGGAGATATCTCACAGACGCAATGGAGTTCCACGGCGTGGAAATGAATCCAGTGAATTCCGTCGGAGCGGATTCCAAACACTATCCTCCAGATACCATTGTGATCTGTGAAAAAGAACCCATTGTGCGCGTCGTCGTGATCGGTTCTGCTTGTGTCCCTCCGGGTTTCGTTCAGCTCGAGTGTATGCCAGAAGCGTCTTTCTACTCATCCGTGGACGTCCCTGGTGTATCGGCAGCGCGTTTTCGAATCGAGAATCTCTGGGGAATGCATATGCGCTGGGATATGTGGGCTTCCAAGAGCAATAATGATATCGCTGATATGGAGGGAAAACCATATAAAGATATCCCACCGGGAAGATTAGAGTTGGTTCCGGGTCTCAGGCAGTATAAGCTGAAGTCTTGTTACAGGGAAAGTCCCTTGGTAGGCATGAGTTCCGCCATATTCGAGATTCCAGAGTCCAAAAAGATCAAAATTAGCGGGGGGTGCGAGATATGCGCGTGGAGCGACGATGAGTACCCGGATGATGTCCATTACTCGTTTCATACCATACGAGTAACCGTTGCAAGAAAGACCGAGGCGAAATATCGGACCTAAAAACGCGCTCAGTGGCTAATATAGATATTTACAGATTACGAACTCGCAAATATATGGAGGGAAACATGTCATATACACAGCTTAAGGGGATTATAGAACGCAACTATAAGGGGGTCGTTCCGTATAGGGATTTTTTCATGGATCCAAACGCTCAGGACAATTTGCTGCCGGAGCTGAAAACCATGGACGCCAAAGAAGGCATCGTACGAATCAATGAGGCGACCGGAAACATGAAGTTTGTCGAGCCGTGCTGGGTTCAGAAGTCAACGGTCATCGAAGAGGGTAACAATTACAGGATTACTGAAAATGAAATCGGAACCCAAATCTATACGCAGACAAAGCCGTTCTTTTATCATGTCCGTAAATATCCCGTAAGATGTGAGGATGATCTTACAAAGCTGCGGCTTCCAGATCCGGACGACCCGGAACGGTATCGTGATGTTGAGGAGTACATCGAATATTTTTCGTCCAGGGACTACTGGATTGAGAGCAAGGAGGTGCCGGGCAGCGGCTTTTTCAGCGGAGTCTGGTATAATTTAATACCTGTTGAAGAACTGCTTGTAACCTTGGTCATAGACAACAATTACGCACACAAGCTCGTAGACATGATGGGGGAGCATAGGCTGCGTGTCGGGGAGAACCTTCTCAAACGGGGAGTTCATTCTCTGTGCGCAAACGACGATATGGGATGCACTAATCATACGTGGTTTTCTCCCGATGTGTACGAGGAGTATTTCTTTCCCATGCATAAACGCATGGCGGAACTGTGCCATAAATACGGAGCCTACTTTCATCTCCACAGTCATGGATACATCATGCCGTTCATGGACAAGATCATAGAAACCGGCGTAGATATAATCGATCCTGTCGGACCTGGAGATCATATGGATTTGAAGATCCTCAAGGAGAAGTACGGAGACAGAGTCGTATTTATGGGCGGATTGAGCAAATCAAGCGCAAGCATGAGCGACGAAGTTCTTGACAAGCATATCGAAAGTGTATTTCGCACCGGTGTCGAAGGGGGAGGCTTTATATGCATGAGTGAGGGCGGCGTGTCACCCGATATGTCACCCGAAAGATTCGACTTCTACATGAACTGCATAAAAAAGTATAGCGAAAAATATGCATACAGGTAAACCAAAATAATAGTATGGATGGAAATCTCAGAGAGCTGTATTAAGTACGACTTTATATATCAGAACTGATTAGTTCGTGGATTATTGGATTATGATATATGGACCGAAGATATGTCTGTCTGCTGTTGTATTAGTAAATAGAAAGGGGGTTCCGCATGAACAGTTATGGGGGGATTCGGTTGGGGTATTGTCCTGTCGGAAAGTTTGTTTTTGATCACGAGGATGCGAAAAGTTACAGTATGATGATCGAGGCGAAGATGGATGAAATGGGAATTGAATTCGTTAATGTCGAGCCGGTCGTGCAGGATGTGCTGATACGTGACTACAACGATATCGAGCCGGTGGTCAAGTATTTGTCCAGCCAACATATCGATGGGTTGTTTATTCCTCACTGCAATTTTGGTACAGAAGGAGCGGCCGCCCGGATTGCGCGCGACTTGGGAAAACCCGTGTTGTTATGGGGGCCCCGGGATGGAGCACCCAAGCCTGACGGAACTCGTTATCGAGACACATTTTGTGGTATGCTGGCCACCAGTAAGGTATTGGGCAAGCTCAATGTACCCTTTACCTACATTGAAAATTGTTCGCTGAAAGATACTCCCTTTGAACAGGGGCTTGACCGTTTCATACGTACGCTCAATGTTGTCAAGCAGGTTAAGGGCGTACGGATTGGCATCGTGGGAAACCGGATTGATTTTTTCTGGAGTACCATCGTGGACGAAAGCGATCTGCTGCGGAAATTTGGCATAGAAATTCTACCGATTGATTTGGCCACTGTCATTCAAGAAACGAAAAAGCGGGTAAACCAGAATAGAAAGGACTACGAATACCGGACGAACGAGTGGAAGCAACAGATCGATATCACCAAGACTTCAGATGAAGGCTTTTTATATGTGTTGGCTCTTCAAGATTATTTGTACGAATGGGCGAAAAGCAACTCCCTGAAAGCTATTGCTGTTGAGGCGTTTCCTGCTTTCACCGAACAATTCGGAGCGATGATAAATTTTGCGGGATGCTTGCTTCCTGATCGGGGGATTCATTGGGCTGCCGAGAGCGACATTCACGGAGCGGTAAGTTGTATCATAGCGTCGGCTGCTATGATGAATAAACCGGTGTTCTTAGCTGATATTACAGTGCGTCATCCCGATAATGACAACAGTTTACTCATCTGGCACGCGGATGCTCCCTGGAGCATGAAACATCCCGACTGCAAGGCTAAAATCAATACTCACTGGATCCTGCCGGGGGGGCAAGGAGGTATGACCCATTTCCGGCTCCGGGAAGGGGAAGCCACATTAATCCGTTTCGATGGAGAAAACGGTAAATACAGCATATTCGCTGAGCATTGTGAGACGATTAACGGACCTTATACTCAGAATACGTACTGTTGGGTAAAGGTGAGGAATTTTTTATCACTGGAACGGAAACTCATATACGGACCATATATTCATCATGCAGCATTTATATATGGCGACTGCTGCAAGGTCATACAGGAATCGTGTCGATATCTTCAACCTCTGGAGTTTGATAAATAGAATGAAATAAAATGATCTTCTGCGCGAACATATGATTTATTATTGATAACCTGTTTATACGCAGCTGCATCAGCCGAGAATACTGAAATATCCATAAGAGTTGTGACGAAACAGAAGTCATGTGGGGTGCCTGTATGAGTAAGCAAACGAAGGCATTACGTGAGAAACTGGGTAATGGCCTCGGAGACAAAACCGGCCTGTCATGGACGATTAACTACGTTAGCTTGATTGCAAACCAGAAATTTACCGTGGACGCGCAAGAAAAAAAGATATTAAGGGAGCTTGCCAACAAGGTGGCGGAGCTGGCGGCGCAACCGCTGCAACAACAAAAGGTCAATCGATGGAAGGATCACCATGCACTAAAAGAAACACCACCATTAATTTTTTGCGATCCGGAAAACGCGTGGTACGAGCTGATTCCTGCGGAAAAACTGCATTGTTCTGGCAATTTGGCCCGGATATGGGAATTCAAACTGTTAAAAGAAATCTATTGGGCGGATCGCATCCACGATGACCGTGCTGTACTGCCGATATTTTCTGTACATTACATATGGTCGAAGACGTCACGAGGCCTGGAAACAAAGATAATCGGGGGACAGAACGGCGGTGCCTACAAATGGGAAGCACCGCTCAAGAACGGCTATGAGAAGATGGATGCGTTAAAGCCCGCCTTACTTTGGATAGACGAAACTCGAACACAGGAATTGGAGGCACTCGCACATGAAGTGTTTGATGATATACTCGATGTGAGGTTGGAGGGCGTTTATTGGTGGTCTCTTGGTATGACAACCGACCTTATAATGCTACGCGGCTTCGATAACATACTTTTTGACTTCTACGATCATCCGGATGAAGTACACAGGCTTATGGCATTCCTTCGCGATGAAAATCTTGCGATGCTCGATTTTCTTGAAAAGAATAAGCTTTTGACACTCAATAACGGCGGAGACTTCCATGGCACGGGTGGATACGCATGGACGGATGAGCTTCCCGCGGAGGATTTTTGTGATCATGTACGCACAAAAGACATGTGGGGTTTCTGCGAGAGTCAAGAAACAGTGGGTGTTTCACCGGAGATGTTCGCAGAGTTTGTTTTCCCATATCAGCGTGATGTGCTGAAGCGTTTCGGACTTAATATCTACGGATGTTGTGAGCCGCTTGACTCACGCTGGAATTGTGTCAAGCACATACCTCATTTGCGCAAGGTTACGGTATCCCCGTGGTCAAATGATGAAGCAATGGCAGAATGTTTGAGCGCAGACTATGTATTCTGCAAGAAAGTTAATCCTGCGCGGATTGCCACGTCAGATATTGATGAAGAGGCGATTCGCAAGGAGTTGCGTACTGTGTTTGATGCGGTGAGGCGAAACAAATGCCATGCGGAAGTGCTCATGCGTGACATTCTTACTGTGGCGTGCAACGCAAACAATCTTGAACAGTGGGTAAGGATCGCTCGAACGGAAGCAGAGAAATGACGGTTAAATAACAAAATGGTTATCATGTTAACTCAGCATTGGCTAAATACCGGTGGCCAGATAAGTTGACAATATAAGGTCAAAGATCTGCCTGTGAAAAACCTGCGGTTGAATCTATATCAAAATAAAGCGACCGCGAAGTAATCGTCACAGTCCGGCAGTCCCTGCTGCCGCCAGGCGGCCAGTGTGGACTCACGGGGACCGCCCGGGCTTAAAGGGA
>JAFGTH010000158.1 GCA_016934225.1 Lentisphaerota bacterium
AAGGGAAGGTAAAACGTCATGTTCTTCCTTAAATCGCGTTCGGATTCGTATGCCTTATAATGCTCCTCTATCTGTGAAACGCTGAACGACCGACCGGCAGGCGGCAACGGAGGAGGCGATATCTCGGACAGGTCAGAAGTGATGTACAGGCAGTCTATCTCCATCGGACCGTTGACCTCCACCGCCCGTATTTCAAGAGTGTCGCCCTCCACGGGAAGGAACATATCAATACCCGGAGACCACAGCATCGTTAAGCCGTGAGAACAGTTAACCCACTTAAACTCGGATTCCGTGCCGCCCAGCCGTATCAACAGACTATTGCGGGTATTATCCGTGCCGTACCGTGCGCGCACAAAAACCTTAACGCGGCTGCCCAGGTCAAGCACACGGCTGAGTTTCACGCTCAACCTGCCGGGTTCGGTATCCCTGTCCGCAACAACGGTTTTACCGGAGCATTGAACAGCCTGAGCCGATCCGGGACTCTGGGTCTGCCATATCGTTTCGTCAATCCCTGTGAAACTCTCCGCCTCCAGAAACTCCCTGTAAATATCAGCGGAAAACGCAGGCAACCCCAAAACCATAAAGAACACCGCCGCAACCGTCTTTCCCAATATTCTGTTCATTCGTAAGTCTCGCAGTTTAATTTTTTTATCTATACTTGTACCCAAAGACAAAACGTAAAATCGGTCGGTAGACGTTCAGGATTACGTTCGGCCTGCTAGTTGTAGCCGGTTGTACTGTACAAGCCTTAAGAAGTCAACAATTGCAATTCTCTGCTCTACGCGAATCAGTCATGCGCAGGCAGATTTTTTTCTTCGTTTTTTCTCTGCCAGAATTCCGCCATCGCAGAAGCCGTCAAAATGCAGATGAACACGAACATCGCCGTGGGAATCGCCGCCTGAGCGCCGAAATGATTCAGCGCCAACACTGTTCCAAGACCGGCATTCTGCATGCCGATTTCTATGCTTAATGTTCTACGCCGGCTTATGGACATTCCGGCAATCTTTCCGAGTCCGTAGCCCATTAACATTCCATAGACATTCAATACGATAACTGCCGCCAATACCGTAATGTGCAAATCCAACAGGCAATTCCGGTTCTTTGCCATGACTACAGAGCAAATAAACACTATAAATGTGACGGATAACGCCAGAAACACGGGCTCCATCTTGTCTATCCGCTTTCGCAGAACAGCGCGAACACTGAATCCGAGTCCAAGCGGAATCACAACCATCAACATCACATCTGAAAACATCTTCCAGAAATCAACCGGCAATATCACTCCGGCCAATAATTTCGTCAGCAATGGAGTGAGAACGGCGCACAGCAGCGTTGATACCGTAGTCAACGACACGGAGTAGGCCGCATCGGCTTTTGCCACATAGCTCATTACATTGCTGGCCATTGCGCCCGGTACGCAACCGGCGAGAATAAGGCCGACAGCCATCTCATCAGGCAATCGAAATAATCCGGCTATCACAAACGCGCCAATCGGCATAATCGTGAACTGACCTGCGGAACCTATAAGAACCAATGTAGGGCTTTTTACGATGCGACCAAAATCCGCCGGTTTAAGTACCGCGCCCACGCCAAACATGGTCACTCCAAAAAACCATGTGTTCCATCTGCTTAAGAGTTCGAACGGCTTAGGAAAGAAAACTGCCAGCGCCGCGCCTGCGACCACCCAGAAGGCGAAGTATTTGGTGTAAAATGAAAATACTCTGTTTAACATGTCGGCCAATGCGTATTACAGGCAACAAAACATCCGGTTTTTTCAACCGGCTTTTTTGATGTTACAGCGCTTTTTTGATTTCTTCTATCCCAACGCCCAAAGTTTTTCGGGCTATTGGATCAAGCAAATGTTCAGGGCCGGTTACATGAATCGTTTTCTGAATATGCGTCATGCTTTCGCCGGGATCAAGATCGGCAGCCGGAGACGATGTCTCCAATTCATAAAAAGGACCCAGCGGAGGCTTGCCGGGCTCCGGAGATCCGTCATTGTAAGCATTTACAGCATCACCGACAAAAGGATGCCTCTGTAGTTCCCACATTGAATTTACGTATCCGCTGTACTTGTAGGGCTGATTATACACAACAATCGTCAGCATCTTTCCATTTGCATCGTAACTTCCTGCCACGCCCAGCGAACGTTTCGGACTAACGCCAATCTTGCCGCGTCGCGTGCCGTCTCCTTTCAAGAACGCAACGTTATCTTCAACCTTTAAATATTCCGGAGGCAACTTTCCAAAATACGTGTCATTGACCTTCATTCCTAAACGCCATTTCGCACCCTCCTTAAAAGGAATCACAACGGTGGTTCCGGAAGAAGGCTTGTACATTCCAAGCAACCATATGGACAACATTCCACTTTTTTCAGTCCAAGCTGCATTGCCATTATTTGTAATACGGTTTTCAGATTCATAGGCAACTGTCTTTACGCCTTCAGCAATTGGCTGTTTCAAAACTTTCTCAATAGCCGCCGAGTCAAGCAATCTTATTGTCCTTTCGACCAACACGTCGAATTTTGCGCCACTCCAATTCAACAATTCACATTTGTGAGTAAATTTTGCGCTATCCTCGTTCTGACTCACCAACTCGTAGGCGTCAGTATCAATGGCTGCCGGAGTATGCCAATTATCAAAAACAAATTCAGACCCGGGCGCAAAAAATATCGCAAACTGACCGCCTTCCGGTCCCAGCCAAAAACGCTCTTCTCCGCCGAAAACATGTATATGATCTTCGAGTGATCCTTTTCGTTTTTCAGGCTGGAGCAATCCTTTTTTAATTACCTCGTAGTTTAACCAACCGAAACTTGGTCCGTTCGCGCCGCCGACGGTACTGGTCATCACCCGGCCTTGGTATTGGGGCACAAGCGCGACTGCACTGTCGCCGCGCGTAAGCAGCACTACATCAACATGTTTCTTCAGAAATGCCACGTCAGCGCCAAACGTTCCTTCCTCAAATTTTTCCATACATCCGGTTGCCATTATGATTCCTCCCGCCATCAGCTGACCGAGGACCGTTTTGAACGCATTATTCATCGTTTCCTCCCGTAATTTATATCTCACCGACCAACTTGCCGAACCTATTCGATAACCACTGTTGAAATCACGACATCTTTCACCGGTTTGTCGCCGGCGCCGACGGCAACTTTACCTATCTTCTCAACGTTGTCCATGCCCGCAGTGACCTTGCCGAAAACAGCATGAGCGCCATCGAGCCAATCCGTCTTCGCAAGCGTTATAAAGAACTGCGACCCGCCTGTGTCCGGACCGGCGTTCGCCATTGATATCACTCCAGGCCCATCGTGCTTTAACTCAGAATGGAACTCGTCCGGAATCGCGTAACCCGGACCGCCCCGGCCGGAACCGTCGGGACAACCGCCCTGAATCATGAACCCGTCTATAACCCGATGAAATATTAATCCGTTATAGAACCCCGACTGCGCAAGTTTTATAAAATTTGCCGTCGTGACAGGCGCTTTGTCTTCAAACAATTCCAAACTGAAATCGCCGCAATCGGTTTTAAATGTTGCCGTCCTATTACCCATTGGTCATCCTTTCTGTTTTTTGCCAAGGTTTAATCATACAAATTTAATGCCTATAATGCAACACTGCTAAAAATCTTCATTTAAGCATGGCGCGCAACGGCGGCCTTGGCAGGCATGGGCTCGCCTCTGGTGAAGAATTGCATGCATCTTCTCTTTTCCGGGACCATATTACAAAACGCATTCGCCAAACTATTCAACTGCTGCAATGCGCCTTACACAACGCCAATAGACTTGAGATATTCCATGCAACTCTTTACCGCGGCATGACGTTCCTCAACCGATTTGTTGTCAGTCAGCGGACCTTCAAGCTCCATCGTGTACGGCCCTTCAAATCCTACTCCGTCCAACAAACGAAAGACCTCAGGAAAATTGACAATACCCTCTCCAAACAACGGAAAGTTGAACGATTCAAATCCGCCATCAGTTTCTTTCAGGTGAACACTGCTTACCATCGGCAAGACCTTCTTCAACTCTTGAACAGTATCTATATTTTTGTTGTAGTAATATATGTTAGCAGTATCAAAATTCATTCGAAGCGCCGAACTGGCCACTGCCGTCATGGTCTTCATAGCCGTGTCACCGTTATGACCAAATGGCATGTGGGTCTCCATGCATATTGTAATTCCAGATCTGTCCGCCAACGACGCAAGTTCTTTCAATCGGTCAAGGCAAACCACATGATCTTCATCGCCGGCGCCTATACTGGTAAAAATCTTTTTTATGTTTGTGCGCGCAGCGCCTTCAATAAGGCGACTAAACGCTGTTATGCTTTCTCCCTTTGACAAGTTGACACCTGTTCCAAGCGTCGTGATCGTAATGCCCGTTTTCCGCGCTTTATCGCAGACATCGTCAATATCATCTGCCGTAACCCCGCACGCTTCCGTCGCCGTAATGCCCGCCTCCGGCAAGAGCCTGAAAGCCGTCTCTCGATCACCATAAACCGAATCTCTACATGCAATAATATGTTTCATTATTTCTCCCACAATCAGATAAAAAAGAGCCAACCTCTTGAACTAAGCAATATTTCAAGATTAACCTCGCTCATCTCGGTAACGTTCAGACGGAAAAGACCACGAGGTATTAGTTTCTTATTTTCCCGCCTCTGCGATAAAAAACAAGAAAATTCTTGAAGTGCGGCGGAAAATAAGGCAGGTCGCAGGTATTGGCTTTCACTTGAGACTTTCGACGGCAGCCAGTAGTAGCTTCTGGCCGCCTTGTCATTAACTCTTGCAATTTCCCAAACGAGTGAATGATCCTCCCCTTTTGTCGAAACCATGCTAACGCTCCTGACCGAGCAAATACAACACTTTACAGCGCTTTTTACACCGTAGCACACTGAATGAAACACTGAAAGGCTGAGCGAGATGATCATTAAGGGCGAGTACTCTATAAATGGCTGTGTTTCAAAAGCGTCAAACCGACATTGTCAAACGCCACGCTTGACACGACATCGTTCCGAGGCATAGCCTCTATGCCCTGTTGTTATGGTCAAAAAACTCATCCAGAAACTTTTATGGCGGCGCAAAACATCCCGTGAAGCGTCATTCACTCATTCTGATCATGCTTCGGCAAAAACGACGCAACAGGGCAATCCGATATCACATGAAAAACGACAATCCCGCGTTCATGCCTCAAACGGGCATAACTGGTCCATCTCAGATTTCATCGTTGAACCGCGCGAAGACGCCAAGCGATTCCACGATTTCGATCTTCCCGAACCAATCATGCATGCCATATACGATCTTGGTTTTAAGTATTGCACTCCCATACAAGAAAAAGTTCTCATGCATGTCCGCGAAGGTCAAAATGTGGCCGGCAAAGCACAAACAGGAACCGGCAAAACAGCGGCATTTCTGATATGTATTTTTGCCCGATTTATCGCCAATCAAAGCCGAACGCCAGATAAAAAGGGCGCTCCACGCGCATTGGTTCTGGCGCCCACCCGTGAGCTGGTGATCCAGATAACGAAAGACGCCAAGGATCTCAGTAAATACTGTCCAATCAATTGCGCCGCCGTTTACGGCGGCATGGATTTCGAACGACAACAAAACGAGATCAGTCATTCCAGGATTGACCTTGTTGCGGCTACCCCCGGACGCCTTATTGATTTCATGCACAGAGGAATACTCAATATGAAGCATGTGGAAGCGCTTGTGATAGATGAGGCCGACAGAATGCTCGACATGGGATTCATTCCGGATGTCTCAAGAATCATCAGGGCAGTTCCTCCAAAAGACAAACGCAGGACCATGTTGTTCAGCGCAACACTAACTTCCAATGTGCTGCGCCTGGCCTCTCAATGGATGCCGGATCCGATCATCTGCGAGATCGAACCGGAAAAAGTTACCGTGGATGCAACTAAACAAATCGTATACGTAGTCAAAACAACCGAGAAATTCGCCTTGTTGTTCAACCTGCTTGCCGAAAAACATATGAAGCGTGTGCTTATCTTCGGAAACAGACGCGATACCACCAAACGGCTCGCAGATAACCTGGCACGTCACGGAGTGCCGTGCGAGCTCCTGTCCGGAACAGTGCGTCAGGAGAAACGCTTAAAAATCCTGGAGGACTTCAAGAAAGGAAAAACAAGGGTGGTCGTCGCAACAGACGTTGCAGGAAGAGGCCTTCATGTCGCCAACATCAGCCACGTCATCAATTACGATTTTCCATATGAACCCGAAGACTACGTTCATCGCATCGGTCGAACCGGTCGGGCAGGACTCAGCGGTATTGCTATCTCATTTGCATGTGAAGAGGAGTCGTTCGTAATACCGGACATCGAGAAATACATCGGCCAGACATTGGCCTGCACAATACCCGACGACAAACTGCTGACACCTCCACCACGCACTTCAATTACAGTCGCCGCCGGTTCAAACTCGCGATCCAGCCGTTATACCCGCAAAAGCCGTGACGACCGATACAGAGGCCGACGATGAGTTGTCCGGCGAAGCATGCCGCGCGTTTTTGAGCAAAACCACGGTAAGCGCCCCGTCTGCACGATTTTATTAACTCTGTATCCGTTCCGGATTTGAACACTTAGTGTGCTCATCTTTTTTGCGCCCAAGGAAGGAGAATATCATACTGAATATGTTTTTCTTACGCAGGGATACAAACAAGGCGGCCGGATACCACAACCAAAAAATGGTACTGGTCGCCGTCGAAAGTCGAAAGTCTCAAGTGAAAGCCAATACCTGCGACTTTCGACCTGCGACCTTCGACGTGCCTTATTTTTCCGCCTCCACTTCAAGAATTTTCTTGTTTTTTATCGCAGAGGCGGAAAAATAAGGTATTAATGCCCGTAACAAGACATTTTCTCGGATGGAACGGACCAGTAGCAGACAAGGTCCGCGATCATATTCTGGGCTTGACCGAAATTTCCAAACAGTCAACTTCCGCCAACCAGCCTCTTGATTTGAACGATTTCGTTATAGTCGTCCCAACACACAGGGCCGGCAGACATCTCCGTGATTGTCTTGCCGGCTGGTGTCATGCCAACAACACCGCTCTTCTTTCAGCACTGATCGTAACACCTCAGTATTTTTTCTCGCGCGAAGCAGAAACATTACCACATGCCAATCCATTATTGGCGCTTATGGTCTGGTCCCACACTCTCATGCGAACAGATTTGAATAACCTGAGCGCATTGTTCCCAAACGCGCGTCATGAAAGAACTTTTCAATGGGCCTTAATGACGGGTCAAGCAATCGAAAGCATGCGACAGGAACTGGCCGACGGCGCGCTCACGATACGTTCGATGTTGGAGCGTTACAGGGATCAACTCGAGGAACCGGAACGCTGGCAAGCGTTGGCAATGCTCGAAGAACTTTATCAATCCGACATGGCCTCATCCGGCTTCGCCGATTCCTGTCAAACAAAAATCGAAAATGCGTCACGCTGCCGACCCGATATTAACGGAAAGACCATCATTATCGCAGCAGTGCCAGATCCGTCACTGCTCGCAGTGGAAGCTTTCCGAAATATGGCAAAAGATCAGACGGTCCAAGTTCTAATACATGCGCCGGACGAACTTTCAAACTCCTTTGACGAATGGGGCAGACCAATGCCCAATATATGGCGCAATTTTGAAATACAGATGCCCGATTGGCCAAACAATGTGTTCCTGGAAGCCACACCCGCCAACCAATCGGAGAGAGCGCTCAAAGAAATATCACGCAGTTCAACTGATTTCGAATCCGGAGAAATCGCGATAGGAGCGCCGGATAGATCTATAATTCCGTTCCTGCAAGACGATCTTCGAAATGCCGGCTTGCCGGCATTCGATCCGGCTGACGCACCGGTTGGAAAACATCCTCTCGGCCTGTTAATCGCAAGCATATCCAACATACTCCAACTTCCGTCATACAATGCCGTCGCCAATTTAATCAGACATCCGGATTTCATGGCATATCTGGTCAATAACCACAACCTGTCGCCTATTGATGTTTTGACACAACTCGACCAGTTCCAGAACAAGTACATGCCGATCGGTTTGGAACAAATAATAATTGCCCTTCAAAAAGACAAGAGGTCACCAGCAATCATACATCAAGAAACATTCCCCGAATTTGCTGCCGCTATTGACGTAATCACTGCGCTTCTGGACAGATTTTCATCCGACAATATCGAATCGGCATGGCGTTCAATACTCGAAGAAATATATGCCAACCACAATCTTAATCCGGCGAATACAGCCGACACAGAATTCGCAAGCGCCGCACAATGTATTGCATCAACTCTTGAAGAATTCCGCCAACTGGAGCGCGCAGGTCTTGCGATCAATCCGACGCAATTCGCGCAAGCTTTGTCCGCTCGCTTGCCGGAACTCGTTTACCATCACGAACGCAGCGATGAAGTTCTGGATATGGAAGGGTGGTTGGAATTGCCCTGGAACAATCGTCCTTTCTTGTTGGTAACAGGAATGAACGAGGACTTCGTGCCCGGCAGCAGTATGAGCGATCCGTTTTTGCCGGACAGCCTGCGACATCGAATCGGTCTCCGAGATGACGCAGCGCGGTTAGCCCGCGACATATTTCTGCTGACCGGAATGATACAATCCCGGCACAAACATGGCCGCACATGTTTAATTCTCGGGAAAACAACCATGCTCGGCGATCCTCTCAGACCAACGCGCCTGTTCTTTAGATGTCCAGACAAACAGCTTCCCGAACGTGTTCGTTTACTTCTGGCAGAGGTCAATGATCGCAAACACAGACCGCATGCCACGGTTATATTTCCATTAAAACCAAGCCGCGCCGACGTAACGCACGATATCCGCAACACAAAACGAATATCGGTAACCTCATTTCGTGACTATCTGGAATGCCCGTTCAGATTTTATCTGAAACACTTTCTTCAAATGAACGAAATAAACGACGACAAAACAGGATTGGATAACGCTGATTTCGGTACGATTGTCCATACCGTTCTGAAGATTATGGGCAGCGATAAAAAATTATGGAAATCAACCGATCCCGAATCATTAGGAAAAAAACTCGGACAATTGGCCGAAGAATACGCAATAAGACAATTTGGGAAATCTCTTCCCCTTCCCGTTCAACTTTCTCTGATAGCGGCATCCAGACGGTTGCGCGCAGTTGCGTATGAACAGACAGTTTTGACATCCAACGGATGGGAAATAGAAAAGGTCGAAGCCGGAGATAACCCGGCAGAGGAAGCGCGATGGTCAATACATCGGCAGCAATTCACAGTCATCGGCCATATTGACAGGATTGACAAAAATTCGCGCGATGGAAGAGTCCGCTTGGTTGACTACAAAACGTCTAATAATCCTGACGAACCATTGTCCGCTCACTTGGCAAGAGCGCGCGTAGATCGGTCGGATTACAGGATCCTGTCAATCAAGGAAACAAAAAAAACAGGCGCGGAGAAAATCGCACAATATCAATGGCAGGATCTTCAACTGCCGCTTTATGCAGCAATCTATATTCAAGGCAACGAATTGCCGCATAATTTGGAACTGGCTTATTTCCAAATTCCAAAATCCATGAGCCAAACAGGAATATCAGTATGGCCGGAATTTAATCCTGAAATACTTGCCTCCGCCCTTTCCTGCGCCGACGAAATCCTTCGTCGTATTACAGCAGGCATTTTTTGGCCTCCGGCCCAAAAAACCAGATATGAGGATCCGTTCGAAATGATGTTTCTCAACCCGGTTGAGCAATCCTTTGAGATAGATTCGACATGCTTCCGGCCCAGTCCGCTATCAGACAAGAAAACATCGTTGAACCAATAATAAGTTCGTTCAAAAACACAATTATCCCAAAATCCTGCAGTTCAGAAACATTTGAGTCAGAATATTTGCGCTTAACAACCAGGAAATCAGTCCACAAATTGTCTTGCCCAGTTCGACAATAACGGCTAATAATTGTTTAATGTTTCAGACTTAAAGGAGGAGTACGCCCTCATGACAACTAGAAAAAAAGAGCCGAAAGAAGAAAAAGACAACCTTGCGGAAGACGCCGAAACGGCAACATTCAAGCCCAAAGATGATGAAACAAGCGCAGAAAACGCCAGTGAACCACAAACTCAGGGTTCAACAATGGAAAATACCGAATCGGGTGAACGTTCCACCGGCGATCAATTCGTGGACGGCGCAAAGAAAGCCGCTTCTACAGCCGGGAAAGCCCTTGGAACCGCAGGCAAAAAAGCTACTGACGCCGTAAAATCCGTGCATAAAGATCCATTGTTCACGGTCAGATTCCTGGATAAATTGCTTGATTGGGCAAGATCAACATTTCCAGCCAATATGTTCGAGGGTATAACGGATTGGTTTACTCGTTACGGACATACAGGCATCGTGTTGTCGGCCGCAGTCAGCTTGATATTCTGGATAATAGCGTCCTTTAGACTGGGCGAGAACATGGGGTTTTGGTCAGCCATACTGCGTGGCGTCGGCTACGCCATACTGATAGTAATCTTACAGTATACCGCAACCAAGTTTCTTACAGCAGGCCAGGATTTGGTTAAATCTTCGCCAAGCAGACTCGGTTCTGCGGCTTTTCTGGATTGCCTGGCGCTGTTGACCGGAATTGTCGGAATAATCGGTTTCATAGTCGCAATCGCCCATCGTGAATGGGCTGCCTTTTTCGTGGGCCTGGGAGTATGGGGATTGTGCGATTCAATATCGCTGGTCGCGCTTCATCCGTCCATCGCCAATATTATAATCTCCAAAAATACCGCGGCAGGAGAAGAGGCAATTGGAATCCTCTCATTCCTTATCAAAGCCGTTGTTCGGGTTGTGCCAATCGTGTTCGGCGTCGGCTCATTCGTTGGACTGTTGGTTCTAACGGTGTCAACTATCGGCGTGTTTCCAGTCTCGGCGGGACGAAACGCGCTCAACATGATTGTCGCATGCGCGTGTCTGCCTTTTGCCACATATATCCTGTTTGTCCTATACCATCTGATAATAGACGTACTCCGGGCAATCCTGGTTCTGCCCGGAAAAATTGACGACGCCGGCAAGTAAGTTGGTTCCATGAAAATCACTATCGTCGGCACCGGTTATGTCGGACTCGTAACCGGCGCAACATTTGCCGAAATCGGTCATCACGTACTGTGCGTTGACAACAATGCCGACAAGATCCGTCAACTCAACGATCTTGAAATACCGATTTATGAAGACGGACTCGAGGAACTGGTCGTTCGCAACTTTAATAACGGCCGCCTGAAGTTCTCAACCTCTATCAAAGAAGGCACGAAGTTTGCCGAAGTCATTTTTATTGCTGTAGGCACACCTCCCGGATATCGCGGCGAAGCCAATATGTCCTATGTCGAGAAAGTAGGCAGAGAGGTGGCAAACAACATGTCTTCTTACAGACTGCTTGTCGAGAAAAGCACTGTAATAGTGCGCACAAGCGAACAGTTAGCCGGAACCATGAGTAAGTATCTGAAGAGTGATATCCCTTTTGAAATAGCGTCAAATCCCGAATTCCTTCGCGAAGGCGCCGCTATTCATGACGCATTCAATCCGGACAGAATCGTAGTCGGCGTCGAATCAGAGAAAGCAGCAAAATTGCTTCGAGAAGTCTACGAACCAATTATATCACGCTCCGGATGTGAATACCTCGAAATGAACATCGCCAGCGCTGAACTGACAAAACATGCCTGCAATTCATTTCTGGCAATGAAAATCTCTTTCATCAACGCAGTGAGTCGTATATGCGAACTAACCGGCGCCAATATAGACCAAGTTGCACATGGTATGGGTCTGGACAAACGAATAGGACCAAGTTTCCTGAAAGCCGGTGTCGGATACGGAGGCTCCTGCTTTCCTAAAGATGTGGATGCGTTTGTGCGGATGAGCATTGAGCACGGATATAACCTCGATCTCATAAAGGAGGTGCAACGCATCAACATTGACCAACGCGAACATCTTATGAGAAAGCTCCAGAAAGAACTTTGGGTGGTCGAAGAAAAAACTATAGCCGTAATCGGGTTGGCATTCAAACCGGGCACAGACGATATTCGCGAGGCTCCTGCACTTTATTTTGTGCCTGAGCTGTTGAGCAGACAAGCAATATTGCGGCTCTGGGATCCTGTGGCCACAAACAACTTCCGCCGAACGTATCCGAATTTGAACTATTGCGACAGCATCATTGACTGCGCAACAGGCGCTGATGCCATGCTTGTCCTGACCGACTGGCCGGAAATTCAGGGTCTGGACCTGGCTCAACTCAAAACGGTTATGAAATGCCCCATCGTGATTGACGGTCGAAACGTATTCTCTCCAGCCCAAATGAAGCGACACGGTTTCATTTACGACTCAATCGGACGCCCTACCGTCAAAAATTAAATATATTTGCCTGCCACATCCCTGGTTAATCGTTTCCACAAAATAAGACAAATAATCATATTTGCGCTTTATAACAGTCAAAATTCGCTTTTTTCAGTTGCTTGCGCTAAATAATGAATCCTTGTTGACACTCCGCGCCAAGGTCTATATTCTCTTAATTTATCAAATTATCGGGGTGTAAGGGCATTTCCAGTTCAGGGCAAAACCCCAACCGGAAGGGAGTGTGATCGTTGTCGTGATTCAAGTCAGACTCAAGAAAGGCGAAGCAGTTGAACGGGCGTTAAAGCGCCTGAAAAAGATTATGGACAAGGAAGGCATGATGAAACAGCTTCGCGCTAATCGCTATTTTGAGAAACCAAGTGAGAAGAAACGCAAAAAATCGGCTCGCGCAAGGGCCCGGCTCAATTCCGAGTAACTAATGCGTGTGGATTTGACGCAACCGGAACTGAAGAACCATTCCCATATTGCGCTCGTCACTTCAAACAGAAACTCTCTCAGTCTGAGACTGCGGGAGTTTTCTTGCTAATACGATGATCTTCTCTTTGTCAACACGATGGAATACAGTCCGACACGATTCCGCAGAGCCGGCCATTGAGGAAATCCTTGACCTTGGATTCAAAAATATCGAGCTGGGTTATGACCTTCCCATCCATTTCGTGCCTGACATCAAACGCTTGATCGAGAACCAAACAATTGCCGTGACCAGCGTCCACAATTTCTGCCCCATACCCATAGGCGCGCCTCAAGGCCATCCAGAACTCTTCGTGTTGACCGATACAAATGCAAACGCACGACAGAGCGCCGTCCAACACACTATAAGAACAATTGAATTTGCGTCAGAAGTAGGTGCGTCATGCGTTGTTGTACATGCCGGTCGAGTCAATCTCAAAAATATGACCTCGAAACTGATTGCGCTGGCCGAGGCCGGCAAACAGTACACAGATCATTTCGAGAAATTAAAAACGAAACTGCTTATTCTCCGGGATAAAAAAGCGAAAAAGAATCTCGACAGTCTATACAAGGGGCTGGAACAACTTCTTCCGGTATGCGAACAATTCAAAGTAAAAATCGCCCTGGAAAACCTTCCGTCATGGGAGGCTGTGCCTACCGAAACGGAAATGGAGCAGTTAATCGAACGTTTTAGATCGCCCATGCTTGGCTATTGGCATGATTTTGGACACGGTCAGGTTCGTCAAAATCTCGGATTCATAGGGCATAAACGATGGTTTGACAAACTTCTGCCATATCTGGCAGGAACACATATTCATGATGTTATCCCGCCGGCCCATGACCATGTGATGCCGCCAAAGGGTAAAATCTGTTTTTCTCTCTTCAATAATGCCGTCAAATCTGATATTCCACTCGTTTTCGAGCCGGCTCCCGGCACTGCAGCAGACGATATCCGTGTCGGGCTGGCTCACGTTCGAAAAGAATGGTCGGTTAAATCAATAAACGATAGCGGAGAATAACATGCCCAAAAAAGCGCTCATCACCGGCATCACGGGACAAGACGGATCATATCTTGCAGAGTTACTGCTCGGAAAAGGATACGAGGTCTTCGGCATGGTTCGAAGATCAAGCACGGAAACATTCGAGCGAATAGCTCATATCAAGAACGATATCGTCCTGAGACAGGCGGATCTTTTGGACGAACTCTCAATCATAAAAATCTTGCAGGAGGTTAAACCTGATGAAATCTACAACCTTGCCGCCATGTCCTTCGTGCCGACCTCATGGGATCAACCAATCCTGACCGGAGAATTCACGGCTATCGGCGTGACACGCATGCTGGAAGCAATGCGCCGAGTGTGTCCAGGCGCCAGGTTCTACCAGGCATCAAGCAGCGAAATGTTCGGCAAGGTGCGTGAAGTGCCGCAAACGGAAGTGACTCCTTTCTACCCGCGCAGTCCATACGGTGTCGCAAAAGCGTACGGCCACTATATCACCGTCAACTGCAGGGAAAGCTATGATCTGTTCGCGCTTTCCGGCATACTCTTTAACCATGAAAGCCCCAGACGAGGCAAAGAATTCGTAACAAGAAAAGTTACAGATGGCGTGGCAAGAATCAAGCTCGGCATGCTTAAGGAACTGCACATGGGCAACTTGGATTCCAAGCGCGATTGGGGATTCGCCGGCGATTATGTGGAAGCAATGTGGCTGATGCTTCAACAGGATAAACCGGATGACTTCGTAGTATCGTCAGGCATAGCCCATTCAGTAAAGGATCTGCTTAATACAGCCTTTAGCCATGTTGGACTGGACTGGAAAGACCACGTCGTCGTGGATCCATTATATATCAGACCGGCAGAAGTTGACCAATTACTGGGCGACTACTCAAAAGCGAAAGCAAAATTAGGCTGGCAGCCTAAAGTCAGTTTTGAACAACTGATTCAAAGCATGGTTGACGCCGATATGGAAAGAGTCGCCGAGGAATCCAAAAACCGATGAAAATCGCCCAATTAAAACTTTCATCATTCAACTTCATTATTTTTTATCTTTAATTTTTTGCCTTGGGTTTTTGATCCATGCATATTCTGATCACAGGCGCAGGCGGATTTGTAGGACGGTATCTCGCAAAAGAACTGACGCAAAACGGCCACAAAGTAACGGCGTTTGATCGCGCATACGGCTCACCCCTGGAATATGCGGCAAAACAAATTGTCGGCAATATTCTTGATCAAAAGTCAATTGCCGGCGCTCTAACTGAAAAAAATCCGGATGCCTGTGTACATCTTGCGGCTATAACCTTTGTGCCGTCCGGCGAAATTCATCCGAACGACCTGTTTTCAATCAATCTCACCGGAACAATTAATCTCTTGGCCACCATGCGTGAATATTCGCCTGCCACCCGCACGCTTGTAATATCAAGCGCTCACGTCTACGGCAACGTCGAGAAGCCGACCGCTTTCGTGGAAACAGACCCATTGCGCCCCACAACACTGTACGCAATATCGAAAGCCGCCGCCGAAATGTTCGCGCTCTCTTACGCAAACCAACATAATATTCCGGTAATGGCAGCTCGACCAGGCAACCATACAGGGCCAGGTCAGTCGCCACAATTCGTCGTCCCGGCTTTCGCCAAACAAGTGGCCGCCATTGCGGCAGGCAAAACAGAGCCGGTAATTCATGTCGGCAACATAGACAGCAAACGACATTTCACTGATGTCCGCGATGTGGTGCGCGCCTATCGCCTGATCTTGGAGAAAGGATCCGCCGGGTCAGTCTACAACATCTCCTCGCCGCAATTGGTGTCTGTTCGCGACATATTGAACTCGCTGTGCAATCTCGGCGGCATCAGCCCGAAATTGATAGTTGACGCTGATAAGTACCGGCCGACCGATTGTTCGCCTGCATTGGACACATCCAAAGCCGAAAAAGAACTCGGCTGGCAAGCCGAAATCAAACTCGAAACGACGTTAAAGGACATGCTGGCAGAACAAACAAAATGAAAAAAATGCTTCTCTCATTGATTCAGTTGGCTATTGGTATTGGCCTCATCGTTCTTATTTGCGTAAATATGAAGGACAAAGGCGACCTGCTTGAGGCAGTGCGTGTAGCGGCAAGCCACTGGCTCCTGATCATTACAGGATTAATGCTTTTCATGATATGCCTGGTGTTTGTCACATATCGCTGGATGCTGCTGCTGCGGGCTCAAGGTCTAAGACTAAGTTTTCCCAGAGCGTTTGCTCTCTACTTCATAGGACATTTCTTCAATTCGTTTCTCTTCGGCACGACTGGGGGCGACATGGTGAAGGCCGTCTACGCAGCGCGGGAAATGCCGGCAAAACGAACGGAGGCCGTCTCAACCGTGTTTATAGACAGAATCATCGGACTGTTGATACTTGTTGCGCTCAGTTCAGTAATTATGGCAACTCGTTTTCGTTTCTTTATGTCCTATCAGGAAACTAAAATCGCATTCTTATTGAATATCGGGTTGCTTGCCGGTTTTGTCGTCGGTTTGTTTGCGGCGTTTCGGCAAAATCTTTTTGAGCGATGGCCGTTGTTTCGTCGGCTAAAAGAAAATACCGCGGTCGGCAATATCATCGCAAAAGTTTACAACGCCTGTCATGTCTGTCTTCTGCATCCCGCAATCCTCTTAAAGGCCGCTGTTTTTTCGATTCTTAATCAATTTACCTTGGTTCTGTCATGCATATGCTTTGGCCTGGCGCTCGAAATCAAGTTGCCATTTCTGGACTCCATAACCATATACCCCATCATCAATGCGTTTGCCGCAGTGCCGTTGACACCGGGCGGACTGGGAACTCGCGAATTGGCAGCCAAACATCTTCTGGGCGTTCTGAATGTGCCTGATACGCGAGCGGTATTTCTGGCGTGGTTGATCTACGGCAATATATTGTTCTGGAGCCTTGTCGGCGGCGTGATTTACCTTGTCTATGTTCTTGTCGTCGGCAAGGCCGATACGAACCAGACCAGCAATTTGTAATACAACCGACCAGCAATCTATAAAACGCCAAGGCAGTATCCGTCACGGCTTTGCACAAAATCCTGGTATCCCTCACCTGCCTTAATACTACACAAAGCCATTGTTCCACAATGTCTTGCCCCGCACGCATGCAATCCTTCATGAAATATGCGGTTTGACTGCCCTGCCGACAGCGCTGAGAATATCCTTGGCCAATACCGGCAAATCCGGATCCCTGGCGCCCATAGTGACAATGGCTGTTCCCGGCTCAGCGGCGGAAACCACCGAAGCAATCAACTCTTCACGATCTTTCATAACCGGCGCTTGAACGCCATTCCTCTTCAATTGACTCGAAAGATCTTCGGACAAAACAGCCCTGTCGGCAGTGCCTCCCGCATCGTACACCGGTAAAAGACGGATTTCATCGTTCGACCTGCAAACCTCACAAATCACCGAGACAAGATCGTTCATCATTAAGCGCAACGGACCATAACCATGCGGACGCCATATAACAATCAATCGGTCATAACAGGAGGCTAACGCTGTCCATGCAGCTCGAATTTTGGCAGGGTTGTGCGCGTAATCGTCTATCACTGTTATTCCGTTCATTGTGCCTGCTGTTTCCAGACGACGTTCAATGCCCTTGAATCCCAGCAAGGCATCCGCTACGGCGTTTGCCCCATAGCCAAGCCGCAAACACATCTCAACGGCAACCAGCGCATTCTCAGCGTTATGCCGTCCGATCAATGGCACACGGTAGCGCATGCCCCGATACAAAAATTCACTTGCCGTACTTGAAAGAGACGGATTAAAACCATCATAAAAACCAGGTTTGTCAATTACACCAACCGAACCCTTCCTCGCCTTGGCCGCAAACATTTCGAACATTTTTCTGGTTTCGTCCAGCGCAAAGTGATCTATGGATATGTTTGTCACAATCGCCCAATCCATGTCGTACTTTAGGTGCGAACGATCACTTTCATCAGCTTCCACAACAGCAGGCCCGGCATTTCCTTTTCTCACATTGCCGATATTTTCCGTATCCACCCAATTCAAAACAGACGCCCCATTGACCACAAACGGATCGGAGCCGAGCGTTTCCAGAAGCCAGCCAATCATACCCGCGACAGTGCTTTTGCCCGATGTTCCTCCGACAGCAATGCAGCTTCGGCCTGCAACAAGCTCGGCCAAGACATCAGCCCGATGCCTGACAGTCGCGCCGACACGGCGAGCTTCGACAAGATCGCTGTTGTCATCTTCAATTGCGCTGCTGACAACAACATTGGTCTTGTCGGACACCCCCGCGCCATTCTGAGGCAGAATATCTATGCCCAACCGTCGCAATTTGCGCAGAATTTCCGATTCGCCGCAGGCATCATAACTTCTGTCCGATCCGGATACTGCATAACCGCGAAACCGCAATGCCTGCGCCAGAGCGTTCATTCCAACCCCGGCAATTCCAACAAGATGGTACGAGTGCATTTTTATCTGATATGCCTGTAATGTTATTCTGCTCTACACGTCTTGCTCGATTTCACACACGATTGCGTATATCACACACATGGGTTTCGGACAAAGCACATCTCAGTCGTTTTCTTTCCTGATCTCTACGGCGGCGCTTTTAGCCGAAATCAGGGCAGCCGGCTTATCAACCGTGACGGTGACGGCACGGACCCGTTTGTCGCGCAAACAAATATCCGCAATTCCGCAGGCAAGTTTTTCCAGCAGAAAAAAACTGCTTCCGTTTACCATGGCAACCACATTGTCGGATATCGTTTTATAGTTTATCGTATCGTTTAAATCGTCGCTCGATCCCGCAAGCGCAAGATCACATTCAAACGTCAGGTTGATTATCACATTCTGGCGCGCTTTTCGCTCTTCAGGCTTTGTTCCTATTATGCAACTCAGCTCAAGATCCCTGATATACATTTTGTCGGTCACAATCTCTCCCGTTATTTGGTCCAACAGAATTACGTCAATGCGTTTTCACAATACCGCACAAACCGGCATGATACAATGCCGAAAGAAATCAATTCATTCTTTGCAGCCGCCCAGACTTGTTTCTGTTTGGGGAATATTAGGCACGAGCGGCATATGCCACAAATTTACGGAATGTCTTCGACCCGTCCGCAACGCAGACCTGACACTCTGCCGGATTTGCAACACAGTTTGCTTGTCGCAGTAACGGCAGGATAAGGCGCTAATGCAGGTGTTGCCCTCCATCCACAAACAATATCTGTCCTGTTATTGCATCCGTGCGAAGCAGGAAAATAACTGCGTCGGCCACTTCCTCTGGCGTGCATTTCCGTCCCATGGGAATGCTGCCGGCCATATCGCGCACTGATGTTCCCGTTTTCGGAGGCGGCAGAATTGCGCCTGGCGCAACGCCATTAACAGTCGCAATCGGAGCAAGTTCCAAAGCGGCGCTTTCGGTGAATTCAGCGAGCATCTTCTTTGAAAGCGCATATAACAAACACTCCGGATCGTGCCCCAATATGCGCCTGTCGAGAAGGTTTACAATCTTGCCCCTGATTCTTTGCGATCCTTCGTTTAACTGTAATCCGCGCCATAACGCAGCAATCTCCCGTGTCAAAACAACAGGCGCGGTGAAATTCACCTTTAATTCAGCTTCCAGTTTCTTCTCCGTAGCAGTCGTGAGCGTATCTTTGTGAAACACGGCCGCATTATTGACCAGCGCATGGAGACCACCTGTTTTGTCCCACGCTTCCTTGACAATCTTTTCCGGTCCGCCATCAAGCGACAAATCACCTCGGACAAGCGTGCATTTCACGCCATGCGCAGAGGCAATTTCAACCAGTTCAAGAGCGGCCTTTTCAGAAGAATTGAAATGCACCACCACATTGCTGCCTGCTTTCATAAGCGCAATACATATAGCTCGTCCGATTCTGATTGCACCGCCCGTCACCAGAACAGTACGCCCTTTTAAGTCCATTGAATGCCTCTTAGGATAATCATTGAAATCTTGTTTGAGATTATGGCATAATTCGCAATTATGAAACCAATTATTTGCGCATTCTTCGTTTCGGCCGTTTTCTTCGCTCAGCCTGACGCCGTCGCAGCGAACACGGCCGAGGATACCACATATGTAATTCCGATAAAGGGCATGATTGAGCGTGGTCTCGTGTATGCGGTCAAACGCGGAATCAAGGAAGCAAAAGAACGCGGCGCAGGCGCAATCATTCTGGACATGGACACGCCGGGCGGCAAACTCGGATCATGCGAGGAGATTGTGAATCTTCTGCTCGACACACCCGTCACAACCTATACCTTCGTCAATCCGAGGGCAATCTCTGCCGGAGCTATTATCGCTTTCGCTACCGACAAAATCTACATGACGCCATCGGCGCTTATCGGCGATGCAATGCCTATACTTATGTCACCCTTGCCATTCGGAAGCCCCCAGGAACCCGGCGAGGGCTTAAAAGAAAAGATCATGTCCCCGACGGTAGCGCTTATCCGAGCTGCCGCTCAACAAAAGGGACACGATACCAATCTCGCGGAAGCCATGGTACGGCCCGAATTCGAATACAAAATCGGTGAAGATGTGATCAGCCCGGCAGGCAACCTTGTTACACTGACGAGTCTCGACGCAGAACGGAAGGTCGGCAAAGACCAACATCCGCTGCTTTCATCGGGAACCGTCAAAACTCTGGACGATCTGCTGAAGACGATCGGAAGATCCGACAGCACACTGGTAATTATAGAGATTACACCCGCCGAAAGAATCGCGCGCCTGATTGAAGGGTTCCCTCTTTCCGGAATTCTACTTGCTCTCGGTCTTCTTGGTTTATACGTGGAATTCAAAACGCCTGGATTCGGATTTCCCGGCATCGCCGGTATTCTGCTCCTGGCTATATGGTTCTGGGGACACAATGTCGCGGGAGTGGCCGGTATCGGCGAACTCATTCTTTTTATCTTCGGAATAGTTCTTCTTCTGATTGAGATATTCCTTATCCCCGGATTTGGTTATGTCGGAGTAACGGGTATAGTATGCATTGGAACAGCCATCGCCATGGGAATGGTGGAACATTTGCCCAGCGGTCCGCTATTTCGTTTCCCCGAAGGCAGAATGGATATCTCCATTCTGAATATTGCTATAGCGGTTATTGGAGTCTTCACCGGCGGAATTCTTCTCGCAAAACTGCTGCCGAAAACGCATATGTTTCAGACCATCATGCTTGGAAAACAACTCAGTCACGAGTCAGGATTCCAGGCCGCGCCGGACACAACCGGCATGATAGGCATGCACGGCACTGCTCTGACACCGCTTCGACCTGCAGGTACAGGCGAAATAGACGGCAAACGGGTGAATGTGGTTGCGCGCGGCGAGTTCATAGATAAAGACAAATCAATTGTTGTTGCCGAAGTTCACGGAAATCGTATAGTAGTGGAAATCGCTGATAATTCATCGAGTAAAATTTAAGGGGAATCATGTCTGGATCCGAGCAGTTGTTTGTTGTGTTGCTCTTCGCCGGATTAATGTTGTTCGGAGCTGAAGTATTCGTTCCCGGCGGTATCCTCGGAGTGATGGGCGGCATTTGCCTTCTTGGAGCAATAATAAGCGCCTTTTCCGCGTTTGGACCAACTGCAGGCGCGTATATTGCCGCCGGAATATTTGTGTTGCTTGGTATCGTGATCGCTCTGTGGATCAAGGTCTTTCCCAAAACCGGCATCGGCAAGGCCATGACGGTATCAAGAGATTTGAGCGATTCTTCCGCCGCGTCTTCAGGCATACACGACCTGATGGATCAAGAAGGCGAAGCAATATCCGATCTCAGACCGGCAGGCTTTGCAAGAATTAACAGCAAACGCATAGATGTGGTCACTCAAGGTGAAATGATAGAAAAAGGAACACTTGTCAAAGTGATCGCAACTCGCGGTAATTTTGTTGTGGTTAAATCATTAAAGAACGAGAAATAAGGAGGGCGTTGGAATGGGATTTATCAGAGTTATACTCGGCATAGTAGTAATATTTGTTATCGCATTTCTGGCGATATTTCTTCACTTCCTTGGAGTCTGGATTCGCGCTCTAATGTCCGGCGCCAAAGTCTCCCTGGGCTCGCTTGTGGGCATGAAACTACGTCGCGTTCCGCCGTCTCTTATTGTTGACGCGCGCATTAGACTGGTTAAAGCCGGGTTAAGCCTGGAAACCGACGCGCTCGAAGCGCACTATATGGCAGGCGGCGACGTCATCAACGTTGTCAACGCTCTGATTGCCGCGGACAAGGCTGAAATCGAGTTGTCATTCCAAAGAGCAGCAGCTATTGATCTTGCAGGACGAGATGTTCTTGAAGCTGTGCGAACGAGTGTGAATCCGAAGGTGATTGACTGCCCTGCAGTCGGCACCGGAAGCGCAAGCATCGGCATGCTTGATGCAGTGGCAAAGGACGGTATCCGTCTTCTGGTAAAGGCGCGCGTGACTGTGCGCGCAAATATCGAGCGACTAGTCGGCGGCGCAAATGAAGAGACAATCATTGCACGAGTCGGACAGGGCATCGTAAGCGCTATCGGATCATCCCCTACGTACAAGGACGTGCTCGAGAATCCGGATCGGATCAGTAAAAAAGTGCTGGATAGCGGACTCGATGCGCAAACAGGTTTCGAAATAGTATCTATTGATATTGCCGACATCAGCGTCGCAGGCGTCTCAGACGTTTCCAACGTCGGAGCCCAGCTTGAGACAGAACGCGCTGAGGCCGACAAGCAAATGCGCCAGGCCGAAGCCGAAGGACGCAGGGCAATGGCAGTTGCCCAGGAACAGGAAATGCGGGCCCGTGTGCAGGAGATGCAAGCCAAAGTCATAGAAGCCAAAGCGGAAGTGCCTCGTGCAATGGCACAGGCATTCAGAGAAGGCAATCTTGGAATAATGGATTTCTACCGCATGCAGAATATTGAGTCCGACACCAGCATGCGGCGTTCCATCGCCGGAGACGACGGCGGCGAAGACGCTGAAACTAAAGCATAATATTAAAAGGCATTGAGGAGCCGCAAAACGGCGGCTCCTCAACTGCCGTTTTGCAGGCTCAGACCGGAACCATGATCAACGCAGATGTCATTCGAGCAAGCTTAGACGACGTAATCCCGGTGATTGTCGTCATAGCGGTAATTATCGCTCAGCTAATCAAGGCAATCACTAAAAGGGCATCCAAGATGCAGGCGCCCGATAGCGCTACCACCGGCGATATATCACCCAACGAAGAACTCCAGGCGTTTTTAAGAAACCTCACCGGCATTGAACCGACACCTATCACGCCGCCTCCACCTCCGCCTGTATTGCGACCTTCTCCGCCGGTAAAACCCCGCCCAGCCGTTGCCAAACCGCCCCAACCTGCAAGACGCGTACAATCGAAAAAACGCAATATTCAACCGGCGCCAGCGATACAACCGGCCGTTCATCGGCAAATAAAGCAGAAGACAGCCTCACAACAAGCAGGGACAAGAGTCGCAATTCAGCCAATAACAACAAAACGACGCGCCATCAACGGCCCGGATATCGGCAAGCTTCTGCGGAATGCCCAATCGGCGAAAGAAATAATCGCAATGCGTGAAATCCTTGGGCCGCCGTTGGCCATGCGATCAGAGAACAAATCGTTGTACGCAGCCGGACAATAACGCGTTTCTGAGCATTTATCTCCGCTGATCAGACGGGGGAAACCAGATCTTCACAACCACTTTCCGCCTCCCCCATGCAAGCGCCCTGCCATGACTGGTGAAAAATAAATCAATTCTATCGCCTTTTATTGCTCCACCACGATCTTCAACACGCCCATACCCGTATCCGTCAACGTACATTACGGTTCCGAAAGGATACTCGCGAGGCGCTGCAATTGTTCCCGGACGCGCTATCACACCGCTCGCCGTCAGTCCAACACGTTTTCTCTTGCCAGTGATATTGTCCACCGGTTTCCCGTACCAGGTACGATGCCAGCCACAACACTTTCCGCAAGCGCAATATGCTGTTACCTCCATGGTTCGTTCAACCGGCGCCACCTCTTTCGGCGGTCTAATTCTGGCACAGCCCGCGCCGGCTATAAGAAATAAGATCCAGAATGTAGTATTTCTCGATGTTTTCGTTTAAATATCCCTCAAATAACATTCGGCATACTTGTTTCGTGCAATATAATTAGCGAATACTTGTAACCCTGTCACTGAAAAAACAGGTTTATTCCAACAGTCTCAACGAAAAAAGGAAGACTCACATTCTATTTTTTTTGTTTCAATACTCCGATATTTGGTTTATATGTTTCACGTTAGTTCAGTTCCTTGCGAAAGGAGACCAATATGACCAGACACACCGCTATCGTAATATTTGTTCTGTGCTGTGCGCTCGTCTCGCCCGCTATGGCAGCAAAAAAAATGAGTGTTCAGATACGCGAAGGCAAACTCCGCTCCGCACCGTCATTCGTCGGTTCGGTAGTCGGAACAGTCAAGTACGGAGATCGTTTCACTGTCGCCGACACACAGGGCGATTGGATCCGAATAGAAGACGAAAATTCGAAAATCGCCGGGTGGATACACAAATCTGCGCTTTCGACAAAACGCATTAAGCTGAAAGCCGGCAAGGACAACGCCGAAGTGGCAGCCTCCAGCGGCGAACTCGCGCTGGCCGGAAAAGGCTTTAATTCCGACGTGGAGGCCGAGTTCAAGTCCAAAAACAAGGATGTGGATTTTTCGTGGATAGACAAGATGGAAAAAATCGTTGTAACTCCAGCGGAGGCAGCGGCATTTCTTAAACAAGGCGAGGTTGCCGTTTCGAAAGGAGGCGCGAAATGAAAAAAGCATTGCTGATCCTCTTCGCTGTCTCTTTCGCGCTCGTTGCGGGATGCAAACTTATAGACGTAGTAGCAGACGCTGCCGCCGTGACCGGAGTTATATCTTCAGAACAAGCACAATACGCCAGTTCGGGCGCTAAGGTAGCAAGTAAAACGTTCGACGCAATGAAGGACATCACGCCGGAACAAGAATACTACATCGGCAGATCGGTCGGCGCGACAGTCTTGAAGACTTACCAGCCTTACACCGAAAAGACGGTCAATGAGTACGTGAACCTTCTCGGTCAAGCCCTGGCCATGGCTTCAGATATGCCGGAAACCTTCGGCGGTTATCATTTTTTGATCATGGCCACCGATGAAATCAATGCTTTCGGAGCGCCCGGCGGATTGATATTCGTTTCGCGCGGTTTGTTAAAATGCTGCAAAAACGAGGACATGCTGGCGGCTGTGCTGGCCCATGAAATCGGACACGTCCAGAACAAGCACGGACTTCGGGCAATCAAGGCAAGCCGCGGCACAGCCGTATTCACAACTGCGGCAGCTGAGGCCGGCAAATCGTTTGGAGGCGCGGAACTGGCGCAATTAACAACCGCATTTGAGGGCACCATCGGCGATATCGCAGCTACAATGGTCAACAGCGGCTATGCTCGAAAACTCGAGACTCAGGCGGACACAGACGCAATAACCATTATGAAACGAGTCGGTTACAATCCAACAGCCATCAAAGACATGCTGCTTGAAATGGAAAAACAATTGAAACACAGCAAAGGCGGATTCGCAAAAACGCACCCCGATCCTCAGGTGCGCATTAAAGATATCGAAAAACTGATCGGCGGTTGCGGACCGGTGATATCTCCAAAGGCGCGTCAGGAACGTTTCAATAGAGCAATGGCACAGATCTAGGACCACATGTCCAAGAAGATACTTCACGGAATCCTGGTGGGCATTCTATCGTCCGCAGTCGCCTTTGCGCTGGCTGTTGACGGACGGCTTCAATGGATCGAAAATCGCACTTGGGATTTCCGAGTACGCAGTCTCGCAACAGTCGGTACTGCCACAGACAGCATACGCCTGATACTCGTGGATCAACACAGTCTCGACTGGGTCAAGACCGAAAACGGGTTCGGATGGCCATGGCCCAGAACTTTCTACGAACCAATTCTAGGTTTCTGTAAAAGAGCCGGCGTAAAATCAGTTACATTCGATATTCTGTTTAGTGAGCCGTCAAGCTACGGCGTGGACGACGACGAAACACTTGCCAAGGCAATAGGCGACACCACCGGCTACGTCCAAGCATTCTTCCTCAGCAATGAACAGGGATCGGCCGTCACTTGGCCGGCCGACACGCCAAACATGCAGACATCAGACGTGTCCATATCCGGCGATGCATCATTGCCTCAAATGCTCCGCGCATCGTTTCCAATACCGGAAATATCCGCCCAAACCACGGTGCTGGCCAATTCTTTCGCAGAATCGGACAGTGACGCCATAATACGCAGAATTCTCCCTTTCGTTTCGTTCGATAACCGGCTTGTACCATCCGTTGGAATAGGGGCATTCCTGGCTGTGTACCCGGAGACACCGATTACGATAACCCGAAAAGATATCCAAATCGGCAACAGGATTATTCCTCTCGATTCTGAAGGCTGTGCAATACTCAGATATCGAGGGCCAACCCAAACCCATAAAGCCGTGAATGCTGCGGCCGTCATCCAATCCGAACTGCGAATACGCGAAGGCGAGAAACCGACCATCGCGCCATCGTTCTTCAAGGATTCGCATGTATTCGTCGGCGTGACCGCGCCGGCGCTTCTGGATCTGAAACCCACCCCAATCAGTGCAGTGTTTCCAGGAGTTGAAATCCAGGCCACTGTTTTTGACAACCTGCTGTCCAACGATTTTATGAAAATGGTTTCATGGCCCATCGTGATTCTCGCCACCCTGCTTTTTTCTCTGCTGTCAGGCATCGTCGGCCGGCTCTGCACTACAGGCTGGCAAAATGCGATGGCATTCGTAGTCCTTTTACCGCTGCCGTTTATACCCGGGTTTATTGCTTACGAGAAAGGATACTGGTTGCCGGTGGCTGTTCAGGAAGTCGGAGTGGCAATGTCCCTCGTGGTAGCGGTCATTATGAACTACACATTGGAAGGTCGTCAGAAACGCTTCATAAAAACCGCATTCAGACAATATTTGAGTCCGATCGTTATAGACCGTCTGGTAAAAAATCCGAATCACCTGTCGCTCGGCGGAGAATTACGGGAACTCAGTATTTACTTCTCGGATGTTCAAAATTTTACCACTATATCGGAAAGCTTGACTCCCGACAAACTCACCGCGCTGCTTAACGAATATCTTACCGCTATGACCAATATCATACTCGACGAAGGCGGAACGGTAGACAAATACGAAGGCGACGCCATAATCGCGTTCTGGAACGCGCCCCTCGACCTCGGCGACCATGCCATTCGCGCCGTTCGCGCGGCATTGCGTTGTCAGAAAAAACTGGCGGAAATAAGACCCGATCTCAAGGCACGGTACGGCAAGGATCTTTTCGCCAGGATCGGACTCAACACCGGACAGGTCGTTGTCGGTAACATGGGCTCAAACCAGAGATTCGATTACACATTTCTGGGCGATGCGGGAAATTTGGCGGCTCGACTCGAAGGCATTAACAAGCAATTCGGAACATTCGTGATGATCTCGGAATATACGCTTGCGCAACTCAACGAACAATTCGCTGCGCGCGAGCTGTCAAAAGTTCGGGTTGTTGGAAAAGCCGTACCCGTGACAATCTACGAGCCTATGTTTAAAGAAGACTACAAAGTTCATTCAGAACGGATTACCACCTTTACTAAAGGGCTTCATGCCTATTATGATGGCAATTTCAAACACGCAATGGATATTTTCATGACAATTAAAAACGAGGATCCTCCGGCGGCTGCTTACATACGCAAATGCTCGGAACTGATGAATAAAAAGCCGGAACATTGGGATGGCGTCTGGGTAATGACAGAAAAATAGCGGTTAAATGACAACAAAAAAACACAAGGGAATCACGTTACTGAGCGGAAACAAGACGAAATACCCCCAGTCGCCTGATGAGGCCGTTCTTGAATCTTTTGACAACACCCATCCTGACCGTAATTACTGGATTGAGTTCGACTGCCCGGAATTTACTTCAATTTGCCCCATTACCGGTCAACCGGATTTCGGCCATATTTCAATACGTTATGTTCCGGACAAACTGTGCCTTGAAAGTAAATCACTAAAGCTCTACCTGTTTTCTTTCAGGAATCACGGCGCATTCCACGAAGAAGCAACAAATCGCATCCTGGATGATATTGTCGCCGCCATAACTCCGCGCAAGGCGGTTGTAGAGGGTCGTTTCAATCCGCGCGGCGGAATTGCAATTGCTGTTTCGGCTACATATCCATCAGAGAATATACAACTTTGATTTGTATGTTGCGCAAAGCGCCTGTCACATCAAACCTTTTTTGTTTTACCAATCAGAGTTGCGATTCAGCATTTGCTCATGCCGTTCAACCTGTCATCATACAGGTTTTTGTCTGTCGCGCCGAAACAGGCAATCACAACCTTTTCTATTGCGCTTGAATTCTTAAGAAACCCCGTAATTTCATTAAGCGCTATTTGGCAGGCCATATCTTTGGGAAATCTGTAAACACCAGTGCTGATACATGGAAACGCTATAGTCTTAACATTATTTTCAACAGCAACTTTCAAGCTGCTACGATAACAGCTTGCCAAAAGGGTTGATTCGTCTCTGCTTCCTCCATGCCATATCGGCCCGACTGTATGGATAACATACCTGGCTTTCAGATTGTAACCT
>JAFGTH010000159.1 GCA_016934225.1 Lentisphaerota bacterium
AAGTTTCATACAGCGCGAACAGAGGGAAACTACAACAACAAAATAGGATTGCCGATCAGCATGCTGTTGATGGATCCGGACACAGAGGTGGGTGTGTTCGAACTTGGTTCAAGCCGTCCGGGTGAAATAGATGAGCTGGCCAGGATTCTCAGGCCGACATGCGGCATAGTGACCAGTGTTGGACCTGCGCACATGGAATTTTTCGAGTCTGTTGAGGCGATTGCGCGGGAAAAAAGCGCTTTGCTGATGAATTTGCCGTCAACCGGCGTTGCTGTATTTGATAAGGGTGGTGAATATTTCGATATCATGAAGGAATGTGTTCCATGCCGCGTAATAACTGTTGCTTTACGGGGAGACGCAGATTACACCTGCGATACTGTTAACGCGAAAAACGTTATGACAGTGTTGGAGCATTCATCCGGCAATAAGGTTGAACTGCCGGTGCCATTGCCCGGCGAACACAATATAGTCAATATGTTGTTTGCCGTTGCCATTGGAAGAGAATTCGGCGTGAGCTGGCCGGATATTGCTGAAAAACTTGCATCATTTAAACATTTGCCAATGCGGTGGGAATGCATGCATATCGGCAATATAACGGTAATTAACGACGCTTACAACGCGAACCCATTGAGTATGAGGGCTGCATTGCGAACGTTCGCCAAAATGGGTGATCATTTGAAATGGCTTGTTGTCGGCGGCATGTTGGAACTTGGCGCTTGCGAACGACAGGCACACATCGAACTGGGTAAATTCATTGCCGACATTATGGTTGGTGGTGGCGGATGGAAAGGGATGATTGCGGTTGGAGCGCTTGGCCGGTTGATTGCGGACGGCGCCGAGAGCGGCGGATTATCAAATAATTCAATTGCTTGGTGTCCGGATAATGCAAGCGCGACAAATGCTTTGTATGAACGTGCGTCCTCGGGCGATACAGTGCTGCTAAAAGCCTCTCGTGGAATTCATTTGGAAGAAATTGTCGAAGGTCTATTGGAAAGGTATGTTGTAATATGAACAAAGCAACGAGTCGGATTCAGGAAGTGAAGAGTAGCGCTGATTGTCAATTTGAGGGAAATGACGGGCAGGATTCCGTCATAACGCTCACGGAATCGTTCTCGCAACGCATGGAAGAGACAGACACGACACCGGACGGGGATCCGTGTTATCAGATTCTTTGGGGCGATAACACGTAGTGTGTATTCTGTTGATAATGAACGGACGAAAAAGATTATGGAGGAAGCAAGATGTTTTACTATCTTCATCTGTTGGAAAATGTTTTTTCGCCTCTCAGGGTATTTCAGTATGTAACCGTTAGAGCCTTCTGCGGCGCCGGAACATCGTTCTTAATAAGCCTGTTATTGGGACCGGTAGCGATTCGCTGGCTACGATTTTTGAGCATCGGTCAATACGAGCGGAAGGCGACAGAGTCGCCTTTGTATGCGCAAAAGGCTCATAAAGAAGGCACACCCACAATGGGCGGGTTTCTGATTATTGCGTCCATGAGTATATCTGTGCTTCTTTGGGCGCAGCCCGGCAATGCGTTGGTTGCATTGACTCTGGCGACACTATGTTACATGGGTCTTGTCGGTTTCTGGGATGATTATATGAAGACAGAGCGCAAACAATCGCGCGGGATGCGGCCGCGAGGGAAATTGTTGCTTCAAATAGTGTGGGGTTTGTTAGTGGCGTGTGTGTTGATGATTCTTCCCGAAACAACCGGTACCGCTCGTTCGCTGATGGTGCCGTTTTTGAAAGATCCATTAATTCGTGATCTTGGCGTTTTGGTTGCCGCATTGCTCGTAATTGTGGTTGTGGTTGGGGCAAGTAACGCCGTAAATTTAACCGATGGGCTGGATGGATTGGCGATAGGCTGCAGCGGGTCGGTGGCATTGTCGTATCTGATTCTTGCTTATGTGGCCGGGCACTTCAGTTTTGCTTCATATCTTCGGGTGCCTTACATTTCCGGAAGCAGTGAACTGGCGGTGTTCTGCGGGTGTATGCTGGGTTCCTGTCTTGGTTTTCTTTGGTTTAATTGTCATCCGGCGCACATGTTCATGGGCGATACCGGTAGTCTGGCTCTGGGCGGCGCGATAGGGGTTATTGCGCTGGCAATTAAGCAGGAAGTATTATTGATGATTGTCGGAGGTGTGTTTGTAATTGAGGCGGCGAGCGTCATTATTCAAGTTTTGTCATTCAAGCTCACAGGTAAGCGCGTGTTTGCAATGGCACCGATTCACCATCATTTTGAGATGCGAAAATGGAGTGAAACTCAAGTCACGGTTAGGTTCTGGATACTGTCTATAATTTGCGCGCTTATTGGAGTTCTAACGCTCAAAATCAGATAAAAACACGGTGATGTGCGCAAAAGAGCAAACAGCTTTGGTACTGGGTCTTGGCGTAAGCGGTCGTGCTGCGGCAAGAATGCTGGCCAGCGAGGACGTCAAGGTAACATCCGTAGATAAGGCGTCCGGCGATAGTTTAGCCTCGGCAGTGTCTCCGCTGACCGCGCTCGGGATTGAAGTGTTGCTTGGAGTGGAAGAATTGCCGAAGCGCCACTTTGACTTGTGTGTCGTCAGTCCTGGTATTGCAATGGATTCTCTTTGGGTCAAATCCGTGTTGGATCAAGGCACAGAAGTTGTATCAGAGCTGGAAGTTGGGTATCGCCGATGCAATTCGAAGATAATTGCTGTGACTGGATCAAACGGTAAAAGTACTATGGTTAAATTTTGCCGCGATTTGTTGACAGCAGCTGGAAAACGGGTTTCCGTCGGCGGCAACTATGGAACACCGCTATGTGAGATTCTGTTAAATGGGTTTTCCGGCGACTGGCTCATCCTGGAGGTGAGTTCTTTCCAATTGGAGGGCGCTGTTCGTTTTCAGCCCGACATCGGCGTGTTATTGAACGTGCAACCCGATCACCTGGACAGACATGGTGACATGAAAACGTATGCAAGGTTGAAGGCAAAACTGTTTGATCGAATGCTCGGTAATCAAACTGGCATTGTGTTAGATACGGACAAGGATAATATAGCTGCCATGTCCGAAGGCTCTTGCAAATGGGTCACATTCGGTTGTAGCGAGGACGCTGATTATAGGTACGTGAATGGTACAATCAAAACAAAAAATCGGACAAATAACGTCAGTTCTGAATATTGTGTTAGACGAACGTATTTCGAAAACGATATTATGGGACGCACGGCTGCGGCTGCGGCTGCTGTAGCGGACAATTGTGGTATAAACCAGGATTGTTTTGCCGGTGTTGCGATGAAGTTTGAGGGGCTTCCTCATAGGATGCAGAAAGTGGGGGAGAAAGACGGCGTGGTTTTCATTGATGACTCCAAGGCAACCAACCTTTCCGCCATGCGTGCAGCGCTCTTAATGATGAATCGGCCGGTTCATTTGATAGCGGGTGGGTTGCCTAAGAAGGAAAATTTGAATTCGGTTAAAGAAATACTGGCAAAGAAAGTGAAGACCGCATATCTTATCGGCAAAGCCGCAAATGAGATGAATCAATCGTGGGGTAACATTATTGCATGCGAAAAGTGCGGGACTTTGGCACGGGCTGTTGCTGAGGCATGGACGCGCAGCGGTTCAGGTGAAATTATCCTGCTATCGCCAGGTTGCGCCAGTTTTGATCAGTTTGTGAGCTTTGCGGAACGTGGTGACGAATTTGTAAAACTCATAAGAAAATTGGAGGGACGGAAAACATGAAAACACCGACATTGGTCGGAATAGTAGTAGCGGTACATTGCGTTGCCGTAGGATCAGTGATTCTGATACAAGGATGCGGCACGACAGGAGGACACGACATGGAATCGGCTGTAGTGATGCCTCCGGACGCGTCTCTGCCACAAGCCAAGCTTCCGCCTCCGTCATCGGCTACGGGCTCGGCATCGCAAATATCATCAGGCAAGAGGATGATGTATGTAATCGAAAAGGGAGATACATTGTCGGGCATTGCAAAAAAATTTGGCGTTAGCGTCAATGATATCGTTGAACTTAATGCATTGACAAATCCGAACATGATTCGATTGGGTCGCACTCTCGTATTACCGGGTGCGCCGGATATCGGTTCGGCAAAACTGACGGAAAATAAAGAAACAAAACCTCAATCCTTTGCCCTGCAGACGCCAACGAGGACATATGTGGTCAAGAGAGGGGATACGTTGTCAGGAATTGCTCTAAGGCATGGCACGAGTGTGGATAGTTTAATGCGCGCAAACGGGATCGCGACCGATAGAATATTGATTGGCCAGGAGTTGACAATACCGGAAGATGGAAAGTCACCGAGTCAGGTGAAGCATACGGAAGATGCGAAGATATTGGAAACGGATCTGGATAGCGAGCCTGTGCGCGAGATTGCAACGGCTCGGATACGGTCCGATCAGACGCCTGTTGTTGAGGTTCCGGCAACTGTTGAGCAGCCAAAGGCGACGCCTTATCGTGTTATAACAGTTGAGAACGAAACGGATGATTTGCGGACCATCGCGATGATGTGGGTCGTGAGTATTGAGGAATTGAAGAAGTTGAATGGGCTAACAGACACGAAACTGAAGCGTGGACAGAAGATAAAAGTGCCTATCACGGAATACTGATGGGCAAAATAATAAGCACGTTGATCGGTATTGTTCTGATATTGCTTGCGCTCGGCATTGTAATGCTTGCAAGCACAAGCAGTGTAAGGGGTGCCGCGGTTTTTGATGATCCCTACTATTTTCTAAAACGCCAACTGGTCTGGTTGGTGTTGTCGGTTGGCGTCGGGATCGCGATGATAAGATTTGACTATCATTGGTGGCATAAAGCTGCCGTGCCGTTAGGCATTGTTGCTGTCATCGGACTGATTCTGGTGTTTGTTCCCGGGCTTGGAAGGAAAATCGGCGGCAGCAATCGTTGGATCAGAATAGCGCCTTTACCGAGCCTGCAACCGTCCGAATTTGCCAAGTTTGCATGTGTGGTCTGTCTGGCAAGATGGATATCGGACATAGGTCGTCATATGCAGAAGTTGAAGGATGGGGTTGTGTTGCCGCTGGGGGTTCTTGGTCTTGTTCTGTTGTTGTTGATTCTTGAACCGGATTTCGGAACGACTTTGCTCGTGGGCGCCGTCGGCATGATGATTTTGTTTGCCGGTGGCGCGAGAATTGACGGTCTCGCAATATTCGGAGCAATAGGAATTAGCGCCTTCATAGTGGCCATTATGCATGATCCTGTTCGAATGGGACGAATACTTGCCTTCATAATGCCGGATCAGCATCCTGAGGCTGCGCATCAACTCGCTCAATCGAAACTTGCGTTTATTCGTGGAGAAGTCATCGGTGTCGGCTTGGGCGAAAGCATTCAAAAACAGTTTTATTTGCCGGAAGCGCATAACGATTTTATTCTTGCAATTATCGGTGAAGAGTTAGGATTTGTGGCCACAATTGGAGTTGTATTGTTGTTCATAGGCATAGTTATATGCGGCATCATAATCAGCATGAAAGCTACCGATCGGTTTGGGCGTCTTTTAGCATTTGGAATAACAATGATGATTTGTTTGCAGGCTGCTATCAACATTGGAGTAGTGACCGGATGTTTGCCGACAAAAGGTTTGCCTTTGCCCTTTATCAGTTATGGAGGATCGAGTATGTTAATATCGGTTGTTTATATCAGTGTACTTGTAAATATTGCGCTGCATTGCGACGCTCTGGATTTGGACAAGCACACCAAACCAATTAAGGATCGAGCGCATCGCCTGTAAGAGGCAGTATATTCATAACCATGGCTATACATGGTGACCGGGGAGGAGAGCATGCGGATTGTCTGGAGTTTGTTCGAGCATGGCGGTTTTGTGATGTGGCCGCTTCTTCTGACGTCTTTGGTGTCGGTGGCAATTACAATTGAACGCGCAATATTCTGGTGTCGAGCAGTAAGAAACGAGAATAAAGAGAAGTTGTCTCGCGCTTTGGATATTCTCACTACAGGCGACATTGGACAGGCGTTGGGTATTCTGAGAGATCAAAACGACATAAGCGCGAGAGTGGTTCGAAGCGGATTAGAAGAAAAAGACCACGGTTTTTCTGAGACAATGGAAATACAGGCAAGCAGTGAAATTGGTGAAATGAAAAAAGGGTTGGGTGTGCTTGATACCATTGTGACAATGGCTCCGCTTCTTGGCATTCTCGGAACTGTCCTTGGTATTATCGAATCGTTTAATTTGTTAGGCGACAGAGGTATCCATGATCCGAAGGCTGTGACGGCAGGTATTGCGCAGGCTCTTATTACTACTGCTGCCGGATTGACGATAGCTCTGATGACGCTGATTCCTTTGAACTATTTTATGGCCCGTACCGACAAAGCGGCCAAAGCGATTGAACGTATATGCACTCGGTTTGAAATAGCATTCAAAAAATGCGTAAAGCAGTGACTTATGTATTTGGCCACAGGTTACGAAAACAAAAAAGCTCGCATCGAAATTGTGCCTTTGATTGATGTGGTTTTCCTGCTCCTGGTTTTTTTCATATACGCAATGCTTTCCATGAGCGTTTATCGCGGTCTGCGCATTGATCTGCCCAAGGGCGATGGTATGGTTGAGGACCGCGCCATATTGTTGATCGGAATAGATAGTAGCAACAATATTATGTTGGACGGAAAACAGGTCGGTATGGACGAAGTTGTGCGGGAAGCAGAAATGCATGCCGATCGGGATCATGGCGCAATTTTAGTGAGCGGCGACAGAAACTCGGATCTTGGCGTCTCGGTGGAACTATTATCCAGGATCAGGGCGTGTGGCGTTAAAACCGTGTCATTTGAAGTGAGTACAGATGAATGAGAACAAACGGAGATATGATGACGGCGGTATGCGGGTCGGTTCTTCTTCATTTAATTGCGGTTCTTGTTGCGAGTTTGGCCGTGGCGCGGAACGAAGAGTGGATTGATCCGGAGCTGTTCAAGAAAGGAGAATCCGGCGTTGAACTCACATTGTTGCTTCCGGCGCAAAATACAGGAGATAAATTCAATAGCTGCGTGGATGAAGGCAATATAAGCCTCAAGCGCGTCGAGCAGTCGGATAACATGGAAAGCGTGAACGATGCTGATCCGTACGAGAAAGGAGTAAAGACATTATCGAGCGTTGTTGCGTATGTACGACCCAAGTATCCTCTTGGCGCTCGCCTGAGAGGGGAAGAAGGTGTTGTTGTTGTCAGGGCTGTATTGAACGAAAATGGCACAGTGGAAAGCGTGACAGTTTTGGAATCAAGCCGCTACAAAGCTTTGGACGACGCGGCGACGGATGCATTAAGGAAAATCCGTCTCAGTAAAGAAGAATTGCGCCGTTTAAATTCCAGAGAATTGGTGCAAGCCGTCAGGTTTAAACTCGTGGATTGAGTGTTATTTGTCTACTATTTTGAAATCATTCTCTCTCGCCCACTTACGTGCTGCAACAATGAGGTTTGCTCGGCCGGAATTGAGAAACGCTTCCGCCATTTCATGAGTGCCGTATTCTTGCAATGCGCTTATGAGTGTTTGTTCATGTTGCTGTTCGCATGTTCGGACAAAGAACGGATAGGCTCCTGCAATAATGTGCAGTTTTTTGGAAGTTAGCGCGGCTCTGACAGGTTTTAGGACTTCAGGATCGGCCATTCCGGACAGCGCCAAAGCTGCTCCGCCCGCGACGCCAAAATTATTGCTATCAAGCGCGAGAAGCAAAGGTTGCTTGGCTGGTTGGCCGATGCGAATAAGAATAGATGCCAGATCTTTTCGCGTATTTGTTGCGTCAAGAGCTTGAATAAGCAGCGGTACGATAGCTTCGCCCATCTTGGTTAACGTGTCTGCGGCAATTTCCGTTGTCTTTTCATTAGTCAGCGCTTTGATCAGCGCAGGTACGGACGGTTTGCCTATTGCGCTTAAAATATGCGCCGCATCGCTGCTGGTGCGCTTGTCGGAGAGAAGATTTGCCAGGGATTCAACCGCCGGGGCTCCGATTTTGATCAATGCTTCGGACGCCAGGATAGATTGTTGCCGGTCGTTGAGCGCGGATATCAGCGATGGAATTGATGGCGCGCCAATGGCTGCGAGTGAATCTGCTGCAAGTTGAGCTATTTTCGCGTCCTTGTTGCCCAGTGCGGACATAAACGGGCCAACAGCGGAAGGTTCTTTCATGTTTGCGAGCGCCTTAGCCGCAGCATCTTGAACTGTTTCGTCGCGAGTGTTCAAGGCCTCTATTAATTTTGGCACGGCGGCCGGAAAGCATATTCGCGAAAGCGCATGTGTAGCAGTCGCTCGCACAGTCGGACTGTTGTCTTTGGTTGCAACAGTGACCAATACATTAACTGAAGATGCCACCGGAAGTTGTGCCAGAGCCGTCACGGCTGCGCTTCGCACATTTGGGTTGTCATCTTTGGTTGCTCGAAGGGCTAACGCCTTTTCGGAT
>JAFGTH010000160.1 GCA_016934225.1 Lentisphaerota bacterium
GATTTATGATTGCAACCACTTCTGTATCTTGCACATGCCTCGCGCGATCCGGACGGAGCGCAGGCGATACCTGAGCTGAGAACACGATTCCATGTTCCGGTCGGTTTGTCGGGGAAACTGCGAGAAGCGTCGTAGGGCGCATAGCGACCCCAGTTTGTCGGCCCGAACAGCGAGACCGTTTTGTTTTTAGCGTCATCGCCTATCGAACCGGCAATTTGCATGGGCCCCGTGTCGTTGCCCACAACAACTTTCGGAACTCCGGAATAACGAAGAAAGTGAGCATCGCGCTGAAGCTGGAGATCTGGCGGCAGATTGGCATTAGAAATCAGATCCGTGCAATGTTCGCCGTCCACAAAGTTCTTGGTCGCAAATTTCTTGGAAATCAAATAATCATAATTCGAATCGTATTTGAAGCCACGCGCTCCGGTAAGAACAACGCGAAAACCGCCGTCAACCAGAGCTTCGGCGAGTGCCTCAAAATGTTCAGGTGGCCAGCGTTTGGAATCCCGACTGGCTCCGACATTCAACGCGATAACCGTTCCGGACCGCAGTTGATATTTTTCAATCATCCTTTCGCTCTCTTCAATTGCACGATTGGGTAATTCGAGTTTGAACGAATAGACCGGATTGTCGGCGCCAAGCGCACGCGCGAAACAGAGCAGTTCTTCAACACGATGCATTCCCGGCTGGAGTTGCGGCATGCTTTCCGCGCACAGGGAATAAAGCGATGCGAACCCTTTGCAGTCTGCGCGGTGTGGGCGCAGGCGTTTGCTGCTTCTGCAAGTGAGAATCAGTCCGGATTGATCGTTACCCGCCATATCAAAGATGATATCCGGTTTAAGACGGGTGACGCGTCTCCGTACGCCAAACCAATCCATGTCGCCTCCAATTACGAGGATATCATCAATAAGTACGCCTTTTTGTGGCAAGGCCAGAGGAGCTTGTTTGGCTTTGACAACCAGTGTAATATGAGTATTCGGCAGTGCGCGGCGAACAGTATGCAGTGTCGGCAGCGCAAAAATAAAATCGCCGATAGCCTTGGGATATACAATGACAAGTCGTTTCATTACATCTTGTCTTTTGCGCTAAATGCGCCGTTATTCCGATGTTCCCGTTTTCTTGCCGAAATATAAGTTTGTACCTTGAAATAACCTGCAATGCGTTTTGCCAATATGGTGGGAAACGATTCCTTCTCGGGATAATAACTTTTGGACAGATCAGGTTTCGAATGATTAAGCAGTTTTTCCCATTCTCCGGAAGTTTCGTATCCGCACTCAATCAGAATTGGCGTCAGGCTTCCATGAATCATTTGTTGCGCAAGTATTCTTCCAGGATGTTTTTTCCACACACCGATGCTTTCGGTGTCAATCGGTCTTACACTATGCATTGCGGCGGATGATGCGTCCGAAATGCGCGCGTAATTGTGAAACTCCGAAAACTTGTGGACAGATTCCAGCCAGGGGAATCGCGCGCATATCTCGCGCTGAGTCTGATCAGGATCGGTCACGAAGTCCTCATATTTTATTTGAAGAAAATTATTGTGGCCGTACAAGTGCGTGGCGGAAGAATGAAGTTCGTTCCAGAGTCTGATATTCGAATAGTATTTTGACATGTCTTTTGAATGCCGACTGACAATTACATCCCTCGGGTCGCGCAGCATGTATATAACGTAGAGATCAGACAATTGCTCAAGAACAGACAACATGTATGGAGTGTCCTTTGGCCGTTTGGTGATGACGATTGTCCCTGTTTCTATTGTCGTCTTATTAAAACGCATTTCGTGATCATAATGTTTGTCATGCTTGAAGCATGTGATCATTGCCTCATGAAGCAGCGTCGTTCCGCTTCTTGGCGAACATGCGACTATATGAATATGTTTGGACATGTTTCCGGGGCAAACGGCATTGTTATAAGTGGCCATGCTTCATATCGCTTATCGTATAAGACATGGGCGTATAATTGTAGTGTTGTTTCATGTGTTCGGCAGCTATTCGATCAAAACTTTTCTTGAGTTGATCGTCCCATTTAGGCCAGGCGTTTATCCGATCTTCGAACGCTTTGTTCGTGTTAACCCGTTCTTGGCCCATCATTTGGATTCGCGCCGAGACATCTTCATCGGTAATTCCCAGAAATCTTGCCAGTTTGTATAGGCCCTTGCGATCGGGGTCTTCGAAAATATCTTCAAAAGTCACTTTTATTTTGGGTTCCGCAATCTCGGTGAAATCGCGAGTAATAAAACCGTCCTTCTTTTGCCAACGCCAGCATATTTTTTCGAACCGTGTCATACTGTTCCATTTATCAAAATACGGGTCGTCGGGAAACATATATGCATGCTCCCGTTTTTTGTAGTCACGCTTTGTGTACCATTTCCTTGCCATGCCGGATCTTACGTAACTGCGTCCGTCGCGAACTATGTGAATAATTTTTGCGTTTGGAAACAGGGCTCTGAGTGGTTTTAGCAGAGAAAAGAGCCTGTTGTTCGACTCGACATAAACCGAACAGGCTCTGCGTCGCGTATCAGCAGGTGCGGTTCTTCGGCTTTGTTCTATGAATTTTGTTGCGTTGTCGAAAGAGTGTTTGCCCTGGGCATATGTGAGAGCGTATTTCAACAGGTCGGGCCGGGGTTCGTGGACTGCATTAAAACCGGCAACGCCGGCAATGAACCGTGCAAGAAACTTGGTGCCGGTTCTGCCTGTGGAAACAATGAAAGCAGTGTCAATCCCGTTCCAATCCGGTTTGCCGACAAGTCCCAATTTCAGCATGAATCTATCGAAGAGAGCGCACTGGCGCAAACGCGTTTCCAGCAGTTTCTGATGTGTATCATTGTTGTTTTGCGCCTTAAGCATTGATCATACTCCAATCGCCTGCTCGGAACCGACCCTGATAAAATTATACAAGCTCCCGAATAATGTCAGCCCGAAAAGACCCAACGTCAAGCACCGGCATCCTGACGGTTTGCTCTTGACGTTTTTTTCAGAAACTACACGCTTGGTTTTGTTGATTAATTCGCATATAAACATCAATAACGGAGGATATAAGATGAAAAGAGCACTGATGATTAATGTGGCTATTTTGTTGTGCCTGGGCCGGATTGTCGAAGGTGGAGAATTAATCGGAAAGAAACCGGTGTTAATTGCCGCGCAGCAATCAGACTTCAAGGATGCCGTTGTTGTTCGTGTTGTAGAAGAGTTAAAGAAACATAACATTGAGACTCGCATAATTAAAATGGCTGAGCTAAAACAACATAAAGCCGAGACTTATGAAGCCGTTGTAATGATTCAAAGCATATGGGCCTGGAGGCTGGCCAGACCTGTCAGAAAATTTCTCAAAGCGACTCCTGATGACCTGAGAGCCCGATTAATACTCGTAAGCACTGCCGCCAATTCAGATTGGCGGACAAAGGAAAAAGGTTTGCATGCAATAACATCCGCGTCAAAGATTGATAAAACATCAAAAATTGCGGATTTCGTCATTGCTCGGATTTTCGAAATTTTTAAGCGGTGATCCTGAAATATTTTTCCAAGCTCAATCCTACATAAATACACCGCGCGGACTGTTTGCATTTTCTTGCCACCATCGTGGTTTTTTTGTCGCGATCTTTGCGATTGATTTGGATGTCATCTGATTTCCGCGCGCTTTGGCGCTTTTGACTGGCGTATCGCCGGGTTTGAATATCTGTTGATGTATTCGTTGTCCTTTTGAAAGCTTGTATTTTACATAGATCTCGTCAGGCGTACCTTCTTGCAGATAAAGAATCTTGGCGTTTTCAAGCGTACAGAAGTAGTCCTTGTTCAGTATCACACCGCCAATAACGAACCTCTTGAGGTAAGTCAGTCCTCCGGTTTCATAGACTACGGTCATAACTCTGTCGCGATCCATGACGGCGCAGGAAATCAAATTTTTATCCGCGAACATTTTATCCGGCGGCATAACGCATCGGTATTTGCCGTTTTTCCACACCAGGACGAGCTTGTCCAGGGAAGAGCATTGCAACATTGTTTCGCCGGCAACTTTATATCCCAAATACCCGGTCGTTTTATCAAAGTTAATCTCAAGTTCGTTCGCGGTGAGTTTTGCCGCTTCCACATGATCAAAAACGGCACGCTGTGTGCGGCGCGGATACGATTCCCTGTATTTTGTGATGAATCCTTTGAGCGTTTTTACTGCATATGTGGTAATATCCTTGAGATTCTTTTCTGTGTTTTCGAGCTTTTTGCGCAGGTCCTCAATTTCGCTTCTGTTTTTATTAATATCAAAAAGTGAAATGCGGCGTATTCGCAGTGCCAGCAGCATATCAATATCGTTCCTGGTAATGTCCTTTTGCAGTTCATTCCGGAAAGGATTAAGTCCCTGTGAAACGGCTTTCATAACCGCGTCTTGGGTTTTGCACTCTTCGATTTTCTTGTAGATGCGTTCCTCAATAAAAATGCGGGTTAGCGTTCTGACGTGAATTTCTTCAAGCAATTCTTTTTTGGCCAGAGCAAGCTCGCGTTTCAGCAATGTTGTCAAGCGCGCGGCGTTTGCCTGTATTACTTCGGATATCGTCATGCTGACAGGGCGTCTGTTATGTATTACAACAATGTGACTGCTGAGAATGGTTTGGCAATTTGTGAACGCATAGAGTGCGTCGGTTGCGTGTGTCGGATCGGAGCCGGGCGCCAGACAAAGCTCAATCTCGACGGTTTCGGACGTAAAATCATTGATGGTTTCGACAGGCACTTTTTTTCGGCGCGCTGCTTCTTCAATTGATTTAATAAGCGATTCGGTTGTCACCCCAAAAGGCAGATCGTGAATTATAAGTGTGCCTGGTCGTCCGTGTTTGATGCTTGCTCTGACCTTGACCGAACCGCGTCCGTCATCGTATTCGGAGACATCCATCAAACCGCCCTGAAGAAAATCCGGAAACAGCGCAAACGGTTGTTTCATAAGAACTGCAATTTCGGCCTCGAGTAGTTCGATAAAATTATGCGATAGAATTCTTGTTGAGAGACCGACAGCGATTCCTTCGGCGCCGAGCATAAGCAGCAGAGGTAACTTGGCCGGCAATGTGGCGGGTTCTCTGTTTCTGCCGTCATAGCTCGGCAGATATTGCGTCAATTTCGGGTTAAAAAGCTGTTCGCGCGCCAGATCCGTAAGCCTGCATTCGATATAACGTGGCGCCGCAGCTGCGTCGCCTGTGTGGATATTTCCGAAGTTGCCCTGTCCTTCAATCAGATAGTTCTTGTTGACAAGATTAACAAGTGCGTCAGAAATGGCAGCATCGCCGTGCGGGTGGTATTGCATGGTATGTCCGACTATGTTAGCAACCTTTGTGAAACGGCCATCGTCCTTTTCGTAAAGAGAGTGCATGATACGCCGTTGGACTGGTTTGAAACCGTCGTCAAGATGCGGAATGGCCCGTTCGCAGATAACATATGAGGCATATTGCATAAAATTGCTGTCTACCATGATCCGTAACGGACCGTGTTCGTCGGCAAGCACGTCAACGGATTTCGTGACCGGCTCGTTCGAATCGGCGGCAGCGTTCATGTCAAGATCGAATTGATCGTCTTCAGCCATTTTATGTTGTCTCGCTCTCGTTTACCTGGAGATTGCTCATTATGTATGCGCGTCGTTCGTTTGTGTTTTTGCCCATGTAGAAACTGAGCACTTCCGCAACTGAATGATCCCGGTCAATGGTGACGGGAGTCAGCCTGATGTCGTCGCCGATAAATGTCTTGAATTCCGATGGAGAAATTTCGCCCAGTCCCTTGAATCGGGTGATTTCCGGGTTTCGCGATAACCGCGTAACAGCCGTGTCGCGTTCGGATTCGGAATAGCAATACACGGTCTCCTTCTTGTCGCGGACACGGAAGAGCGGTGTTTCGAGCACATGCAGATGGCCGTCGGCCACGAGCGGCTCGAAAAATCTGAGAAAGAAGGTTATCATGAGATTGCGTATATGGAGCCCGTCAACGTCGGCATCGGTAGCTAGAACAACTTTGTTGTACCTGAGATTATAAGTGGATTCCTCAATGTTCAGGCATCGCATCAGGTTGTATGTTTCTTCGTTTTTGTACAATGCGTCGCGATTGAGGTTCCAGACGTTGAGCGGTTTGCCTTTAAGTGTGAATATGGCCTGGGTGTTTACATCGCGGCAACTCACTAGCGATCCGGCGGCGGATTGTCCCTCTGTGATAAAAATTGATGATTCCAATCCGGTGTTATTTGTTTTGTCGAAGTGTATACGACAGTCTCTCAGTTGCGGAACACGAATGGACACCGCTCGCGCCCGCTCGCGCGCAATTCTTTTTACGCTTTGAATCTCTTTGCGAATTTTTTGCGTCTCTTCAATCTTTTCGATCAGCTTCGCGGTAACATCAGGCTCGCGGTGAAGAAGGTCTGCAACTACATCGCGCACCTTGATCATGAGCGCCCCGCGTATATCGGAGTTGCCCAGTTTGTTTTTGGTTTGTGACTCGAAGACCGGGTCTTTAATGCGAATGGCAATGGCGCCGATTAGTCCCTCGCGGACATCTTCAGCTTCGTATTTCTTTTTCGAATATTCATTGATTCCTTTGAGAATGCCTTCTTTAAACGCGCTGAGATGGGCGCCGCCGTCAGTTGTGAATTGGCCGTTGACGAATGAAAAATATTGTTCGCTGAATCGGTTTGTGTGCGTGAACGTGAAATCCAAAGTCTTGTCCCTGAAATGCAGCGGTTTATAGAGTCGCTCGAACTTTGTTTCGGCGCGGATGAGGTCGAGTAAGCCGTTTTCTGACGTGTGAATAACGCCGTTGTAAACGATCTTCAGCCCGGCGTTCAGATAACAATAAAAAGCTAATCGGCGTTGGATATGGTCGTCGAGGAATTGGTATCCGGGAAATATCTTTGGATCGGGAATGAATTCGATGAGTGTGCCGTTTGGTTCGCTCGAGCGCCCCGTCTTTTTTGCCTTGAGCTTGCCGTGTTCGAAGCTGGCTTCGGCGTATTTGCCGTCGCGGAATGTGCGGGCGACAAACGATTCGGAAAGCGCGTTGACGGCTTTTGTGCCTACTCCGTTGAGTCCGACGCTGAACTGGAATACGTCATCGTTATATTTTGCGCCTGTATTGATTTTTGATACACAGTCAACAAGCTTGCCGAGTGGTATGCCGCGTCCGTAATCGCGAACCGACACCGCGCCGTTTTTACGCTCGATTTCAATTTTTTCTCCAAAATCCATGATAAATTCATCAATTGCATTATCTACTATCTCCTTGAGAAGGACATATATTCCGTCGTCGTAATGCGACCCGTCGCCGGTTCTCCCGATATACATTCCGGTGCGTAGCCGAATATGCGCCAACGACGACAGTGTTTTGACCTTGCTTTCGTCGTACTTCTGTTTTTCGCGTGCCATCGTAATCCCCGGGAAACCGACCGTAAAGAGGGCGTATCTGCGGATAAAAGAGAGAAAAGCTATCATGAAAACAGCGTAAGATCAAGGGGCGGCAATTCAGGACATTCCCCATTTTTAGATGAAACCTGACAGGAAAGTTTGAAGCAGGTCTGATTCGTCGGGGCGATACCGGATTCTGGATGCTCGAATACTGAATAGGAGGACGGCAATGCCTTACGCAGATCCATGCAATGCATAAAAAATGGGGATAGTCTTGGTGTATTATATAAGGAAAGAAGCGTCGCCCTGACCAAAGCCGGAACTGCAATCCGTGCAGGCCGATACGTTTTTCTGACCGGAACCGGTGAATTACCCTTGTAATTATTGGCAAAAAAACCGGTTAATTTTTTTGCATTTAGACAGTTGACACGACTTAATTTTTTTTGCATATCTATGCGCGGTACATTCCGAGTACAGGAAGAAAAGGATCGGTTAGCAAAAATATAAGGGATTACCGTGATAACGGAAATATCACAAAACAAACAGACTGCACCGTACGGCGACATATATCCTTGCCCGCACAGTTTTTTGCATTATCCCGTAATAAACGGCATTCATGCTGATTGCGCAGATCTTGTTTTGGCAAGGTGGCATTCATGCGAAGCATAATCTCAGACCATTTCATGTGGTTCGCTACTCTTGCGATTGTGCTGCTTGTTGTAACGCTCACGGTCGCAGGGATAGTCTATAACAAGGACGGCACACTCAATGTCGAGAAGTCGTTCGATCGTGAACTGTACCGGCAGTATCTCAAGGACGGGTTCCACCGGCTCAATGATATGTTGCTGGACTTCGATGTTCATCAGGCTGAATGGCTGCCGCTTGTCCCGCCTGGTATGCCGCTGCTTGTTCAGTCCGCCGGATTGCGTTGCTTCGACCCGAAGCACTTTCCTGAACGTCTTGCGGAGCAGCTCATCGGCGTGAAATACGAGGGCGGTGTCACGGTCTATCCGGTCACGATCCTTGAAGACCCTGAGACCCGCGAACGGGTTGTCTACAACGTCGAGTTCAAAGAGATTGGCAGATTCAATTCTCCTGAAGACTACGACTGGCGCTGGCTTATGCTGGAGCGCTGTCCAAATCTCTATGATGGCGCCTATATGGTCGAGCAGATTGCATACTTCGAATACATGTACGATCCGTCCCGAATAGGCGTTTCCTATGATCTCATCCTGAAAGACGACCTCCTCGCGTACGTGCTGTACATTTCCCTGAAGCCCGAGCCTCCTATTGTCATAATGAAAGCCTACGAAGGACCGCCGCTGACGAACATCAAGATCACCGCTATGGAGAAGATTGGTTCGGTAGGCGTCGGACATCCGGTACGCCTGACCATAGCTTATCCTTATAACGGTGCGACTTATCCGACCAACTGCTTTACCAACCGGATAGACATATTCGTTTCCACGAATCTGCTTACCGATATCTGGACGCTGGAAGTGACAACCAACGTCAGCGCCTCAACCAACTGGATTGAATGGACCGATCCGGTGTCCTCGAACCTCGATTGCAGATTCTACGCGGTTGCGAGCGCCGACTGTAATTCCGATACCGATGCCGACGGCGACGGACTCACCTGGGGCAGAGAGAACTATCTCTACAACACGTTTCCCACCAATGTGGATACCGACAGCGACGGACTCGTTGACGGATACAGCGGAGTTGTTCCAACCAACGACTATCCCTCCGGCATATCCACCGACGGGGTATATGTCGAAGGCGAGCTTTCCCGGGGAACCGATCCGCTTGTCTACGATTCTGACGGCGACGGCGTAGGTGACGGTTATGAAGTGGCGACCGGGACCGATCCCACAGATCCGAACGATCCGCCGAGTATATCGGGTACGGTTAGCTATTCGGGCCGCCAGACAGGCACGGTTTATGTCGTGGCAGTGACCGGTTCCGACAGTTGGGCGACGAACAAATGCGACACGATGACCGGGCAGGGTTTATATCAGGTTGCGCTTCTCTCACAGACCAACTACTGGATCAAAGCCTTCCGCGACACGGACGGCAACGCCAGTAACGGCACAACGGAAGCCTGGGGTGCATACACCAACAACCCTGTGACAGTCACCAACCATGTGACGGGCATATCCATTGTTATAACCGACCCCGATGACGATAGCGATGGTCTGCCTGACTGGTGGGAAGTCCAGTATTGGGGCGATACTACAAGCCAGAACGCCTCTGGCGATCCTGACAGCGACACGTACAACAACTTGCAGGAATACACCGCCGAAACCGACCCCACCAATGGCGCGAGTTTACCGCTCACCATATCAGGCACCGTATCATACAGCGGCGGAACAACCGGCACGATTTATATCGAGGCCTGTACGTCTTTAGTGGGCTGGGCGTCGCTCGCTTCAACCAACATATTGACGCCAGGTTCCTATACAATAGACTGTGTGTCCCCGAACAAGAGCTACTGGATCAAGGCATACCGGGACTATGACGGTGATCAGACTGCCGACAGCGATGAAGCCTGGGGTATCTACTCCACTAATTCTATCTACCTCACAAACAGCGCTGCCGGCATCAACATCATGCTTGACGATCCCGATATGGATGCCGATGACATACCGGACTGGTGGGAGAATCAGTATGGTTACTCCACCAACAGTGGGATGGACATGTTCTACGTAGCCGGCTTCTGGAAATTTGATGCCGACAGCGGCACGAACGTGCTTGATTCCAGCGTCTACACCAATCACGGACATACGGTAAATATTTCATCCGGCTGGACCGGCGGAGTAGTCGGTAATGCGTTGAGCTTCGACGGACAGAACGATTATGTTCAGCTCTACAACAATTACTGGCTGAACCCGCAGTATCTGACCATATCGTTGTGGGTCAAACCGAGTATGGATTACAGCAACAGCGCGGCGGTATTTTTCACGAAGCGATTGTCAGGCGCCGCCAACGGTTACCAGTTGAGCTATGCGGACGGTTACCTCTCGTTCATAGCCGGAGCAACCCAGATCAAAGAAGTGAAGCATGCCTGCGTGTTGAAAGCCGGCACATGGTATCACATCGCGGGAACCTATGCAGGGGCTTTGCAGCGGCTCTACACCAACGGTATTTTGGTAGCCGAAGGCGAATGGGATTGGGGCATGAATATGGGAGATATCCAGCCCTCCGCCACTGATCCCAGGATGGGAGCGTCTGTGGACGCCGTGCCGACAAACTTCTTTGCCGGAATAATGGACGAGGCGCTGATCACCACGACGATATGGACAAGCAATCAGGTATGGGGCGCGTACGAAATCGGGGCCGATTTCGACGGCGACGGCCTTTCGACATGGGGCGAATACCAGGCTGACACCTGCCCGACGAATAGCGATACCGACGGGGATGGGTATAACGATTACGAGGAACTTATCACATATCGCACCGATCCAAACAACGACGACACCACACCTCCCACTATAACAATATCAACGCCTGAAAACGGATGGCAGATAGAGGTGGCGCTGTGACATTGACCAGGACAACATTACTACGGTTCGTGTCATCGTATGTTATGGCAGTTTGCACAATGTTCTATGCAGTAGTGTGTACGGGCGCCAACTTCGAGTGGGTCGACATCACCTCGCAGGTAACGTCGAACTCATATTATATCGAGTACCATTATGACAGCGGCACGGTTTCGTTTGATGACTACAACAAGATCGCCAAGTTCTATGAGTGCATAGCCAAATGTGACTCCGATACGCCCGACGTATCCACCAACTTCACATATGACTTCAGTTGGAGTGGAGCGTACATCGGTAATTTCTGCAACTGGCACGCCTACAAGTACGTCGACCAAATATACCTGGAGGTTGACCTCCGCAACTTCACTACGTCCAATTGCGTACGCGTATATCTTGATTGGAAGGTGGAGAAGTGGAAGTATGGTTATAAAGGAGGGGACTACGACAAATACTACGAATACATGCTGTCCAGGGTAGACTATCAAATGGAGCTGCCGCTTGGGCGGGTGACTTCGATTGGGCCAGAGTTCCTGATACCCGAGTGGCCGTCTTACGAGCCGCTCAATTATGAACAAAGCACAGAAATCTATTATGTGCATACAGGACCCAGAATTCTCGCTGAGCTACAAATAACTGATTGCCAACCATCCACCAACAGGGCTGATGAGAAGGCTGAGATTGCCGACCCAGTAAATGCAATTGATGGCAACGTCACAAGATCAGTCACCGATATCGCAATCCCGTGTCCGGGATTGCCGTTGGTTTTCAGTCGTTCATATGCCAGCACATTTGACTACTATGGGCCGTTGGGCCACAGATGGACACATTCCTACAACTGGCGCATTACAGAGACCAACACTTTCTGGGAAGGTACTACGAATACGTGGAAGGTTGTGCAGACAGGCGACGGGAAGGATTTCAAGTTCTTGGTCACAACAAGCGGAGTTTACAACTCCCCGTATGACAACAGTTGGCGACTTGTCGCCACCAACGCTGGCTACACGCTTGGAACTGGACATGGGATCTCGTACCTGTTCAATTCGAACGGAGTTCTGGAGACAATCTCCGATGAGTGGGGCAACATCGTATCTCTTGCTTATGCCGGCACATTTCCGACCAATCAACTGACAAACATCGCGCATAACTGTGGCCAACATTTGGAAATAAACTATGCAGGTGACTTCATATCACGCGTGGACAGCCCTGTATCAAACTTCTACGTGTTGTTTTCATACAACGGCGCCGATGAGTTAACCAACACCACTCGCTACTCGTCGAGCGGCATAGCATCTTCTTCATACCAATACGATACGAGCGGGAATCACAGTCTTACCCAGCGCGTCAATGCAGCCGGGGAATCAGCAGCGTGGGAATACGCGACAAATGCAGTTGGTGCTACGACATCTAGAGGAATTAGCGCGGTTGTCGGCGAGAATTATTACGCCGCGAGCTTCAACTACCCTACGAACAGCTTGCATCAGACAACAGTGACTCACGAGAGATCTGACACCAACCAGGTTTACGAATACTGCTATCACCCAATCACCAAACGTCTCGAAGGGATCCGCGGCCCAAACACGGTTGCCACCAACTGGTCAGGGACCGGTCGCGACATCTGGTATAACATGGACGATGAGGGCAACGTCACAAACGAACTTGTCTATGATTACGCCGTAAATGACTGGCTGTCTACCGTTCGTGAATATGACGACTGTCACAACATCACGAGCGAGGCGTTTGCGCGTGGCACAGACCCCAGTAACGAATGGTCCTACGCCTGGGACACGAACTACAACGTGATGACTCTGATCACAGATCCCGAAGGTCACAAACTGGGCTTCGATTACGTCAAGGGACTTGTCTCAAAAGCGAAGTTGTTTTCTAGTGCGACCGATTCCTATGATACTGTATATGTTTACACGACCAACGGCCTATTGGCATCAGTAACCAACGCCAACGGCCATTGGGTCAAGTACAATTACAATAGCTACGGCTACTGCACATCCGTTGTCCCGCAGCTCGGGCCGACGGTAGCCTATGATTACAGCCTGCTGGGGC
>JAFGTH010000161.1 GCA_016934225.1 Lentisphaerota bacterium
AAGACATATTTCAACCGCAGCAGGCTGCCGCTTTCGAGAAGACGCTGGCTGATATTTCCACAACCCTTGGAATATCGCTGGATGAACTCGTAAACTCGCTTGGCGACGAAGGATTTGTTTCAATCCAATTTTCCAAAACAGCCACGATTGATGTCCCGACGCAGAATGGTTCCATGACCATTCCGGCCCCGTCTCTTCTTATTGGATTGGCTGTTAAGGACGACAAGTTGCACAAAGTAATGGAAGCGCGACTATCCGCCATTGGCTTGCCGCTTATGAAACTGCCGGCGGGTGATACGACGTTGCAGTCTCTAACTCTGCCGTTGCCGATACCGATGCCTTTGCAGATCAGTTTTGCCATGTCGGATGGATTTATATTGTTGGGTACGAGCGCCCAGGTTGTAACCGACGCAATAGATGCACACAAGACAAAGCGTGGGTTAATAACAACATCCGATTTTAAAACCGCCTTTGCCGGTTTACCGATGTCCAACAACGGCTCTGCTTATATCAGCGCGCGTTTTGTCGAAACAATGCTTAGTGTTCAGAAGGCGATGGTGGAATCTGCCGCGAAGACACAAAATCAAAATCTCCAGATGAGGAATGTTATCAGCAATCTGCTGCAAAATAAGGAAACGCCTCGCGCGTCTGCGTCAATAACATTGAATATGAAGAATGGTGTGCTTTTTCGTTCAATTGGTCCGTCAGGCGGGCGCGAGATGATGACTGCTGCATTTGTGGCGCCGATAGGGATGATAGCCGCGACAGCGGCGCCTGGTTTCGCGCGAGGTCGTCAAGTATCCTCTCGCAATGCCTGTATCAACAACCTCAGGCAAATTGACGCAGCCAAGGAGCAGTGGGCATTGGCAGAGGGTAAACATGACGGCGACATGCCCGATATAGCGGGTGTTTGCGAATACATTAAAGGCGGGAAAATTCCAATTTGTCCGAGTGGTGGCGTATATAGTTTTAACCCGATTGGTGTTGCTCCATCATGTAGTATAAAAGGGCACAATCTCAGCGGTTTCTGATCGAATCGTCGGGTTTGGTGCGAGCGCTTGTTTTTTTGAATGTGATGCGCAGTAATCAGGATCTCCATACGAGCGGTATAAGGTTGATAGACTGCATATAGAGATCTTCGCTCATGAGTGTTCTTGAGACCGAGAACGACATTTTATAGGCGAGTCCGCGTTTTTTATCTTTTGCCGTAAATGTGCCGGACACTGATTTCATGTTCCAGTTATCGCTTGGGATGCCCGCCCATTCCAACGGCCACACGAGCAGGTAAGGAAAGAGAGAAGCATCCACGCACTCGGTGGGCAGATCCTGCGAGAGTATCTGGATTCTGCCGTTGAATAGCTGTATATGGACGCAGGGCGGAGGGCCCAGTATTTTGAGTTCGGCCAAAGTTTCATTCATCACGTCTTCGATACTGGTATCCATCAAACCGGCAAGTTGGTCAGCGAGTGTGTCTCCTGGGGTCAGGTGTCGTCTTGAAAGAGCATCGGATATTGGCGCGGAGAGTCTGATACAAGAACATGCCGGGTAGTCTTCGTGTACTTCGTCAATCAAGCTGGGCCAGAATTTTGCGGCGGTGTGAGTATATGAGGTATCATTCACGGAGAGGGATTCAATGGACTGTGCGGCGTCGTTTGACGGATCGGCAGGCGGATCCCTGAGGAGTGAAGTCAAATTGGGTCTCCGCTAAGGTTTCCAGAGATACATAATCCTTGTTTGAGCGGCTTCCCAGACATTGCGGATTGACGGCCTAAATGGCTGATATGCTCGGAGAAGAGCGAGCAGGGAAAAGCTGTTTTCATATCGGAACACCTGGATATCGTCAACGAGCAATAATTCTGCTGTTTTTGCCGCCGCATCTTCCCAGTATCCGATTTGGTCAATCAACCCCATTGAGAGCGCTTTTTTCGACGTGTAGACCTGCCCATCCGCCAGGCTCAACACGTTTTCGGTGCTCATATTTCGGCCGGAAGCGACAATTGAAACGAAATGCGAATGCATTTCATCCACAATGTTCTGGAGAATGGAATATTGTTCCGGGGACAAGTCTTCAAATGGGTTCAGAATATCCTTGTTGTTGCCGGATTTGATAGTCACATCTTTTACGCCCAGTTTTAATCCGAGTTCTTTCACGTTTAATGATTGCATCAATACTCCGATTGAACCGGTGATGGTGGTTGGGTGCGCGATGATATGATCGGATGCCGCGGCCACGTAGTAGCCGCCTGATGCCGCCACATCGCCGAGAAGGGAAATAACCTTGCGTCCGTTCATTGACTGTTTAAAGTTAATAAGAGCCTTGTAAAGAATATCGCTGGCGGTTATTCCGCCTCCCGGGCTGTCAATGTCCATTATAATTGCCCGGACATTAGGATCGTGTGTTGCCCGGCGAATTGCCATGAGCGCATGGTATGCCGATCCGAGTTCATGGCCGAAAAACCTTTCTTCGCCAAAAAGAATTATGCCGCGCAGTGGAATTAAAACCACTTTTGTTTTGCCGTTACCGTATGACCAGATCTCGTTTAGATCCGGATTTTCATCAACACCCATAATGGGCTTGCGAGCATGTACAGATTGGCATGACCGGCTGAGCAACGATATTGCCAGTATGAAAACCAGGACTATGACCATGGCTATGGATTGGAGAACCACCAATACCCACAGGCATCCATTACGATTTTTTAATTTTTCCATAGTTGCAAATTCCGTTTCAGGTCAAGGCATTTTCACATTCGACGCATACCAAATCATTGGGTCCCACCTCGACTTTGCAATGGGGGCAGAATCTGGCAGCGCTATTGGGATCCGATTGTTCTGGTTGATCAATGGGCACAAGCTGCAGCATCTGTGTTTTTTTCAGGTCTGAAGTATTCGGATTCGGCAATGACGGTTCGATGGATTGAGGAACGATAAGTTTTTGTGAGCAGTGTGAGCATTCGATAACGGTGCCGACGATTTGCAGGTAATAAGGTTGTTCTATTGCTATATTGCCGCCGCACGATGGGCACTGGATTTTTACAATGTTACTCATATAATTTTATAATATCGAATTAGTCTGATTTTGCAAGGAAGAAGGAAGAACAGTTTCATGCAAGACTGAATAAGCGGCGCCGTGTGGCATAAGTTGGCTTCTGAACAAATACACGCTTTGAGCATCCACTTTACCGAACCATGTATCATGAACGGTTTCGATTGCTTTTATCAGGTCGGCACGACCTCTTGCGGAGCGTACGCGTCCGAGTGTTATATGGGGTTGGAATGGGTGTTTCTCGGCGGGGACTCCCAGGGACTCCAGAACTGCGTCTATATTTCTGTGAAGACTTGTGAGGGCTTCGTTTTCGGAGACGCGTGCGATAATCACCTTTGGCGAGTTGGGTCGGCCGAAATAGTGCACTCCGTGTATTTCGTACGCAAATGGGTTCGTGGAAATCAATTCGTTCATGGCAATTATGATGTCGTCCAGCATGGACGAATCCATATCTCCGAGGAAAGCGAGGGACAAATGCAAATTATCGCCTGATATCCAGCTTACGTGGGCTTTTGTTTCGGCGAGTGTATATTGGGTCAGGATCAATTTGTTCTGACTCTCTTTGTTAATAGGCAGGCCTATAAACAATCGGACAAATGCGGGCAATTGTGTATGGATGAAATGCATATCGAACACTTGCAAAAATTAACACATATATCACTAACAAACAGGACTTTCAAAAGCAATGCCGGTTTGGTAGCCTTTCAATAACGGGTTTGTGTGTCCGGCATAACGAGGTTTTAACGCAAAACGTTGTGATTTTCTTGTTTATGTTTTTGTGTGTTCTGGTTTGGCGCCGAAATGTTGGAGGCGTGGAAATGGAAGGAGGTTGCTGATGCACAATTGGGCAATCAAACGGGGAATTGCGCAGTTTCTATTAGCTGCAACGCTGTGTATGGCTGTTCATGAAAGCGCGGCGCAGGAAACGGACCATGCGACTTCGAGACAACGTAGAACGAGTTTCATTGGAGAGAGGTATTTTTCCATTGATATTGGAGAAAATCTGATTGGCGACAATGAAACGCTCAAAGAAATAAGTGACACTGTTATGGTAACGTCGTCTCACATCAACTTTCCGCTTCACCGAAATTTTGACATGATGGCTGTCATTAGTCGTCAAAAATGGGAAGGATGGGACGACAATGGAAAGTGGGAATACAATGTGCAATCGGTGATGGCTGGAGTTCGATGGCACTTGCGGCCAGGCCAGATTGTTGATCCGTATGTATCCACATTATTTGGTCAATACAGATCGCTTTTAGAACTAAAAGATTCGCTTGAGTACGAGATTTTAAGCAACAGAGCGACGCACAATGCAATGATTGCCGGAGTAGGGGCCGAGGTAAGCCTTGGAAACGGCAAATTTCTGACGCCAAGCGTATCTTATTATGAAATTGGGTCATATGCCGATGGCGCGTTGGGATGTTCGTTCAACAAATGGCTCAAGCAGAAATTTGGAGTTGGATTTGCCGCCAGCCGCGATTTTAAAGATCGTGATTTGTACATATCCATGCGTATTTGTTTCTCGCTTTAGAGTTCTAAACGCCCGACGTTTGTGGAGATTTATTCGTGCAGCTTGTCTTGACAAATACGCGCAGATTCCGTTTCCTTTGCATATACAGGCGGAGAGAATGTCTTTCTGGCGCGGGGTTTAAGGAGAATAGATGCGTGGCACTGTTTCGGACGCATTCATAACAGACGTGGCGGCGTTTTTGCCGAATAAACCGGTATCCAATGATACAATGGCGCAAATTTTGGGCGAGGTGTCAGATGAATCGAATCGGATTCGCAAGCTGATACTTCGAAACAATGGGATCAAACTGCGATATTATGCGCTTGATCCTGTTTCCGGAGTGCAGACGCATACAAACGCACAGATGACTGCCGAGGCGGTGCGCAGATTAAAGCCCAGGCAAGACTTTGCGCCGGACCAGATAGAGCTATTGTGTTGTGGAACGGCGTCGCCGGATCAGCTTCTTCCGGGTCATGCTTCGATGGTGCAAGGCGAATTGGCGGCCGGCAAGTGTGAGGTGGTTAGTACTTCGGGAATATGCGTTTCCGGCGCAACTTCGTTGAAATATGCTTTCGCAAGCGTAGCGGCTGGGCTTTCAAACAATGCCGTGGCCACCGGGTCTGAGCTGGCGTCAACATTCATGCATACACGGAACCACGAACATCGCAACGATTCGACTCAAAAAACATTGGAGGAAAATCCGGAATTGGGGTTCAATGCGGAATTTCTCAGGTGGATGTTATCTGATGGAGCGGGCGCAGTGATTATCGAGAAGCGACCATCTGAAGATAAACCATCGCTTCGCATTGATTGGATCGAGCAGGTATCTTTCGCGAATCAACTCGAAACGTGTATGTACACTGGCGCTGTGAAAACAGCAGATGGCAGGTTGAAAGGGTGGCGGGAATTCGGAAGTCTGTCGGAAGCCGTGGACAATCACTGTTTTTCGGTTCAGCAGGATGTCCGTCTTTTGAACAAGGAAGTTATTGCTGCCGTGATTGATCGTGCGTTGCCTGAGATTATCGCAAAGCATGAACTGTCGCCTGATGAAATTAATTGGTATCTGCCTCATTATTCATCCAAATATTTTCGACAGAGAGTTTATGATCATATGAAAGGTTTAGGGTTTGAGATACCGTATGAGAGATGGTTTACCAATCTGACGGAGAAGGGTAATACTGGCGCTGGTGCGATGTACATTATTCTTGATGAGCTTTATCGTTCGGGTAAATTGCGTAAAGATGATCGCCTGCTTTGTTTTATTCCGGAGAGCGGGAGATTTTCGGTATGCTACGCGCATTTAACTGTTGTATAGGAAAGCCTGAATGCGAGAAAGTGAAGTTCCTCAGGATGCCGGTCTTTTTGACGGAATGCGTGGGCTTACTTACGCTGTAAACAAAAGCGGCCGGTACATCCAGGTTTCAACGGAAGGTTGGGCTCCGGTAAATTACGCCAATGAATTGGCCCGCGAGAAACTTGATCTTAATCTGCGTTTAATACTCGAAAAAATCCGGGTTGGTAGTCTAAGCCCTCTTGCTTACCATATGGCCAAGGCCAAGATGGATGAATGGCTTCTGGCCAGGTATGCGGGGGTGTCCAAACGGAAAGTAAAACGACATCTCAAGCCTGGCGGTTTTGCACGGCTCACGGAGCAGCAGATGAAAACATACGCTGAAATTTTCGGCATTTCCGTGCAAGCGTTGAGGATTCCGTCGTCGGGTCAGAATGTATGACTATTGAATTTCAACATCATCAAAGCGCGCATTGTGAGAGCGGCGTCATGTCCAACCTGTTGAGGCACGAAGGTCTTAACATTGACGAGCCGCTTGCGTTTGGGATTGGCTCGGCTTTGTTTTTCGCCCATATTCCTTTCCTGAAATTGGACAATAATAAGATTCCGCTGACTACTTTCCGGATGAATCCCGGGGTAATTCTGAAACGTGTTACTAAACTTTTGGGTGTGGGGCTTACGGTAGAGCGGTTTGGTGATGTGACAAAAGCAATGGATGCAATGGATCGCCGAATAGAAATGGGATTTCCTGTAGGCCTGCAGGTGGGTGTATTCTGGCTTCCTTTCTTTCCGGATGCGCTTCGTTTTCATTTCAACGCCCACAACATGGTTGTGTATGGGAAAGAGGGTGACGAGTATATGGTTAGTGATCCAACCTTGCCTGAACCGGTGCGATGTTCTGCAAGGGATATGCGCAAAGCGCGCTTTTCAAAGGGTCCGCTCGCTCCGCACGGCAAGATGTACTACATCACATCAATTACACCTGACCCGCCGGTTAAGAAAGCGGTGCTTACTGGAATTAAGCGAACATGTTTCCTGATGAAAAATCCTTTCCCTATAGGGGGTGTCAATGGGATACGATATCTTGCCGGTCGGATTCGCAAGTGGCCCGGGCAAATGCCGGAGGATCAAGCTATACTGTACCTTACCAACGTGATTAGAATGCAAGAAGAGATAGGAACCGGCGGCGCAGGATTCAGATTCCTGTTCGCCGCGTTTTTGCAGAGAGCTGCCGATAGGCTTCCGCAACGGGAGTGGTTATCGGCAAAATCGTCCGAGATGACCGCAATTGGCGACAAATGGCGTGAATTTGCCTTGATGGCGGCGAAGATATGCAAAAAGAGAAACGGAGTGGGTGACACTTTCGGCAGCGCGGCAGATATTGTCGAGGAGTGTTGGATGATGGAGCGCACGTTTTTCGCTGATATGTGTAGAAATCTCAAAACATAGGGCGTCGGATGGATCATTCATTTGAGAAAATTGTTTCTATTGACGGAGTGACGAAGGCATATTCGCGGAAAGCCGGCCCTGTTCTGAACGACGTCTCATTATTTATCAACAAGGCAGAATTTTTCGGAATACTTGGACCGAACGGAGCGGGCAAAACCACCCTTATTTCAATTCTTGTTGGTATTCTCAAACCCGATAGCGGCAATGTGACCGTGATGGGCGCTAACGTTAAAAAAGATTTTGCTTTAGTGAAATCCAAAATAGGGGTGGTTACCCAGGAAGTTGCCCTCTACGAAGATCTGACAGCGCGCGAGAACTTCGAAATTTTTGGCCGATTGTATGGTCTGAGTGGGCGTAGATTACAGAAAAGAATCGGCGAATGTTTAGAGATGACGGGCTTGATTCACAAAGCGGATTCCCGTGTTTCCACATACTCAGGCGGAATGAAGCGTTTGGCCAATCTCGTCGTCGGTTTCTTGCACGATCCGGAATTACTGATTGTTGACGAACCGACCGTAGGCGTGGATGTTCATTCGCGGCACAGAATCTACGAAGCGCTGATCGGCATGAATCGCGGCGGTATGAGTATTATTTACACCTCGCATTATATGGAAGAAGCGGAACGATTGTGTTCGAGAATCGCCATTATTGATCGCGGCAACATTCTCGCCTGTAGTCCGACATCCGAACTCATTGGTCGTGAAGGAGCAAACGGCAGTTTGGAAAAGCTCTTTCTTCAATTAACCAGGGAGGGTAACGATGATTGATCGTTTGATGCGACTGAGTGTGGTAATTCGAAAAGACTGGCTCATGTTGATTAGGGACAAGGCCGGATTGGCCGTGCTCTTCGTAATGCCGGCGGTATTGGTCTTCGTGGTTTCGCTTGTACATGACGCAGCGTGGCATGTGACACAGACAACGTCTATCAGCATGTTGATAATCAACGAGGACTCCGGAGTGCTAAGCGGCGAGATAGTGAAGAAACTTCATGAGCTTGGCGCTTTTAACATAAATACCTTGGTCAACGGTTCCCAGCCGTTGCCTTCACAAGCGCGTGCGCTGGTCAGGGACGGCAAATTTAAGGTGTGTGTTATTATACCATCCGATTTTTCCAGGATGTTCGAACAACGTAGCGATCATCTCTATCAGAATATTATGAAAGGCATGTCAAGAGCGCAGAGCGAAGAAAGCGCCAGCGGCATTGAACCGAAAGTGGAGGTTATCCTTGATCCTACTGTTCCGATGGCATTCACCGAAAATGTTTTGAATGCCTTAAGTCGCTGCATCCTGATGACTGAAACACAGGTGTTATGGGATAGGATCTCGCATGAAATACGTTCGCAGGCCCGGCGGCGTTGGTGGCGCTTCGGCAGAGAATCCGACAAAGAGCTGTCGGATAGATTTCCCAGCATTGATTTTATCCGTCATGAAAAATATGACGGTCTGTTGGTAGGTGTAGCAACTGAATATGGCGGTGGGCAAAGAGGAAGAGAGATACCGACATCCACGCAGCACAATGTGCCGGCATGGACCATGTTTGCCATGTTCTTCATAGCAGTTCCGCTTTCCGGGCATCTTATAGCGGAGAGACGGAGCGGAACGCTTACTCGTCTTTTGATTGCGCCTGTTGGCTACGGAACGTTTCTTATGGCGAAGATGGCCGTTTACCTGGTTGTATGTATGGGTCAATTCGGGTTGATGATGCTGATGGGTTTGTATGTTTTGCCCTTATTTGGAATGCCGAGCCTTGAGATTGGAGTAAACCATGCGGCTCTATTGCTTGTTTTCAGCGCATCGGCTCTGGCGGCGATAGGTTTTGGGCTGCTTTTGGGCACAGTGCTTCAGAGTCAACAGCAGGCATCAACCTTTGGAGCGGTTGCGGTGATCATTGCTGCTGCGGCTGGCGGCATCATGGTTCCGGTCTTTGTAATGCCGGTGTTTTTGCAGAAATTGAGTTTGTTGTCTCCTCTTGCCTGGGGTTTAAATGGCGCGTTGGACGTTTTCATAAGGGATGCTGGAATCGGCAATGTTTTCCCTGATATTGCTCGTTTGCTGGCCTTTTTTGTTGTTACTATTCTTAGTTCAATCGTATATCGTATGTTCACGGTGCGGTAATTTGGCGCTTCGCACGGGAACAAATCAGAAGGCTTGGTATGAGAGTAGAAGACGAACTTAAGCAGTATATATTAACCGAACTCAAAATTTGCGATGTAACCTTAAGTGAGTTTAAGGATGAAATGCCTTTATTCGGAGATGGTTTGGGTCTTGATTCGCTTGATGCCGTAGAGTTGGTTATAATTCTCAAGAAGCACTACCAGATAGACCTGAACAATCGCAATGTGGCGCGAACTGTGTTTATGTCGGTGAAAACCATGGCCGATTATATTCGCGATCAACAGCGCGTGTTATAATGCTCTGCCAATGATCCGTTCGATACGAGTTATCCTGTCCGCGATAATTTTTTGTCGTTTGCTTCCGACCATATATCGTGAAACAGGAAACACTGGTAGGGATATTGCCGAATATAATGCTCAATTGTGTTTGCATACTCCTGCACCCATTCCTGGAGTTGGTTACGTTTCGGCAAGCCGGGCAAATACTTGTGCCGCAGTACTGCAGCGACGTCTATTCGGTAGCGGCGATAGCCTGTTCTTGCCGACAGTAAAATGACAATCGGGCAATCTGCGCCGGCCGCAATTGTGAATGCGCCGTGCGGGAACTGAGCTTTCTCGCCCAGAAACATGACCTGAACCGAATCGCTCCCATAATTGCGATCGCCCATTATAGACACAATATGTCCCTTGGCAATCATGTTCATCATTTCCACAACACCGCCAAGGAACCGGTCGGGCGATATGATTTTAAACATATTGGTTCGCATGCCGAGCGATTGCTCGACAGCCGGGTTGTCTTCGGGTCGCATAAGCAGGCTGACAGGTTTCTGAAATTTTTCGATTGCAGGCATGGCGATTTGCCAATTGCCGACATGTGAAGTCAATAAAACAATCCCTTTGCCGCTTGATAGCAGATCCGAGATCATGTCGTATCCGTTGAACTGGATGTCCATGTTGCCGCCCGAGATCATGTAATAGCGATCTATCAGGTTTTTGCCCTGACTTGCAAAAAGTCTGTAAATATGAACTGTACGTTGAAGGCGATTTTGACCCGGGAAACTTCGCCTGATGTAAGCTGATGCGGCGCGAACGGCTGCTCGGTCGAAGAGAAGATAATATACACAAACAATGTACAGCAGCGCGTACGCGGATCTGAGACCAAACATCCGGACAAAAGTTCGGAAGAACCAGAATCCGAGGCGATTACCTCTCAGTTTCTTATTGGTGTGTTGCGCCGAAATTTTGGCCAAGGCGAACACGACAATGGCAACCAGGGTGGACAGCAGCGGCGCGACTACGAGAGATCCGAGGAACCATTCGAATATCCGATGGTGTAATTGCGCTATCACAGTATTTATTGAGATTTCCGTCAACCATCGGCCATAGCGCAAATAATAACCGACCTCGACGCACAGAACCGGCACGAAAGGCGGAAGGCAGATGTGCTGGATGGCGATTGCCATTATTTTATTCAGATTCAGTCTGGTGGTGACATAAATTATTGCCGCAGTGTGACAGAACAGAAGGGGAATTGTGCCGAGGAAGACTCCTACGGCAGATGAGACTGCGAGACCGCCGGGGGTTGCATGTTCCGTTAGCAAAGCTGCAATAAATTGTCTGGGATGACGCAAGAGGCGCATAATATCAAACTGTCTGCGCACTAGTCTGCGATGGGGGAATGGCAGCATCTGCCGCGCCAGAAATCGCAAGTGCAGGAATATGGTACAAGCAAGTGCAGGGTGTCCATCAGTGGAGAGGTTGTATCGGCCCGATAGCGGCACCGACTTGGCGCGAAGGCCGGCCCACAGCAATTTAATAAGAGCTTCCAGTTCAAAACATGGGGAAGACTGATTTAGGCGAAGTTTGCATAGATACTCAAGCGGGTAGATTCTAAGAACGCATGCAGGATCGTCCACATTGGCGCCGGTTTCCATTCTGACGATCAGGTCAGATGCGCTTTTCACATGCTCCGATCTATGGCCGATAACGATCATATTGCCATTTTTTTCAATATCCTTTATTAATGATTCAAGGTCTTCGGCTAGTACTGGCGCTTTGCCATTTGCATTGAGGGTCAACAAATAAGCGGCTCCATTGCTTCGCGCGTATTCTGCCGCTGCCATAATAACGCTTCCACGACTATGTGTGCCGATTTCGTTGAGAAAGTGGACCATGTCATTTCGAAGTATTTCGGCGGCGACATGATTTATGGGGGCATTTACGACGACTTTTAGATGGGAAGCGAGGCACTGGGCAATTGTCTTTGAAAGAGCGTCGGAAGTTGAGTATGAAGCGATTACGCACCACACGGAATCATCGGGGATACCGGTGTGCGGTTCACTGGTAATTGCGTTATTGCTTTGCATGGTCAAATACGCTGTTTGCCGTTAACGCGCTAACTTGTGTGGTGTCTTGTCCTGCGGGCAGGTTTTGCAAGAAGATCCAAAGCAGCGCCGGAGTGGCCCATCTTATGTAGAAAACTAAGACTTTGTTCCATTGCATCGGGTGGAAATATACAGTTTCGAGATCCTGCGAATGCCTCAGTTAAAGTTGTCTCAAGCCATGCTTTATTCAAGTTCGGCGAAATGTAGTATATAGGAGTAAGCATGTCGTGATTTGGTTTCAGAATTCCTTCGCGCAACGCGATTTGTTCCAGTTTGGTATTCGGAATAATGCGGATGCCCATGAAAATAAACGAGACAGTTTCTTTGAGCGCTTTTATGTTTGTTATGCCTTCCAAAACCGTCTCCGTGGTTTCGTCTGGACAACCGAACATGAAATAATGCGCTGTAGCGACGTCGTATTGCCTAAGCAGATTATTGCAGTTTACAACATCCTCAAAAAGAAAAGTTTTGCCCAGACCGCGCAGAGTGGTATCGGAGGGCGCATCTGCACCGATTTCAGCGGTATGTAATCCTGTTTCCTTCATTAAGGCCACTTGTTCTTCATTGAGATCGCGTGGCTTGAAAAAAGCGGTCCATGGCACGGTCAGGTTTCTTTTTTTCATTGTGCGAACCACTGCCATGTGTTGATTGGAAAAATCATTGAAGACCGAATCGGTAAAGAAGATATATTTTGCACCGTGTTTATTGATTAATTCTTCAACATCGTTCACAACCGATTCAGGATTTCGAGGTCGAATGACTGGTCCTTCCAAGACGGGATAAGTGCAATATATGCAGGAATATGGGCACCCGCGTTTCGTTTGCACTGATCCTATATTGCCGCTTTGCAGGTAAAAACGCATAGTGATCGGATCGTAATGCGCGGAAGGTATATCATCTCCAATGAGATTTAACGCGCCGTGCATACACCGTGTTTTCGGATAGATGCCCTTGGCGGCGTTGGCGGCAAATTCCACTATGCATTGTTCACCTTCGCCGCAAATCCCGAAATCTGCGCCGACTTCGTCCATGATTCTGTCAGGCATGAGAGAAAATCCGGAACCGCCGAGCAATATTTTGGCGTCGGATATTTCCCGAATCAATTTGATCATATATTTGACGACATCAATATATCGTTGTTCATTAAGTAAATTCACGTTATCAATATTTCTGATAGACATGCCTATCAGCTCGGGCGAAAAGGAAAGTGTTTGTTTGCGTAAAGCATCCATGGATTCGCCGTTTTGAAGGAAGTCAAACAGTTGCACTTCATGCCCTTCGCGTTTCAATACGGCGTCAATAATACTTAGACCAAGCGGGTAAATGGGGTATGGTGTTCGCGCGGTGTTTGTTGCTATCAGGAGAATTCTCATTAACCGTGGGATACTGTATGCCAGCCGCGTGACGCTGAAAGGCGGATGCGGCGATATGTTCCGTCTTCTTTTTCTTTCTGAATTACTTTTAAATACAATTTCGCCATACGGGATTCCTTGGACACATCGTGGTAGAAAGCATCCCATGCGTATTGATGCATTTTATCGAGAGCGTCAACGCTCATCTTTGCAGGGCGGAAGACTGTTTGTGCGGCATTGTAGCGTGGCCAATCGTTATGCAGAATTCGTTTTTCCTTCTCGAATTGTTCTCGAATCGAAGTGTGCGGGAACGGCGTCAAAATGGTAAATTCGGCCAGGTCCAGATCAATTGTCAGCAAATAGTCCACCAGCCTTTTAA
>JAFGTH010000162.1 GCA_016934225.1 Lentisphaerota bacterium
ACTGTCGGACGGTAATGCCGCTGCTGCAACGCGCATTATTGAACTGCGCAGACAGCGGGGCAACGCAAGCTGGCTGGACGATTTTTTCTTATCACGCGCCTCCGCAATCACGCGCCAGACCAATCGCGCCGCCAAACATTTCGCAGAAATCGTTTCCGCCGCCGAAAAATACAAGGCCGAAGGGCGACTTCGTTTCGAATTGCGCTTGTCATCCGAACTCCCGCCGGACGTTCTCTTTCACCTGACGCATACCGCTTTATCCATTCAACGAATACCGCTTCGGCCGAACATGGAAACGCCTGTGAAACACAAGCTTGAAGCCACAACAGCTCTTGACGCAATTATCGGCACGAGCAAAGACACGAAAAGCGTCAGGGATATCATCCGCCAATTTGCGCCTTCGCCCATTCCTGTCCTGATTACCGGCGAAACGGGGACAGGCAAGGAGCTGGTTGCGCATGCGTTGCACGACGCCGGACCAAACGCATTAAAACCGTTTGTTACAATCAATTGCGGCGCTATTGCCGAATCGTTGCTGGAATCGGAACTTTTCGGGCACAGCAAAGGCGCGTTCAGCGGAGCCGGCACAGCGCACATCGGATTGTTTGAGCAAGCCGAAGACGGAACAATCCTTCTGGATGAAATAGGCGACATATCGCCCCGACTCCAAATAGCGCTCTTGCGGGTTCTCGAAACTTCGGAAATACGGCCGGTAGGAAGCGCGGAATCACGAAAGCTCCGCTGTCGTATTATCGCATCAACCAATGCCGACCTCTCGGCAAAATCCGACCGAAACGAGTTCAGGCGGGATCTTCTCTTCAGGCTGCGGCGTCTCGAAATTCATCTCACGCCGCTGAGATCGAGATCGGAAGATATTTTGCCGCTGGTCGCCCATTTTCTCGATCTTGACAGACCTGAAGGAACCCATGCCATGATGTCCGAACGTTTGATACGGCGCCTAACAACTCACCCCTGGCCCGGCAACGTTCGCGAGCTGAAAAACACAATCGAACGAATGCGCTTAATGAACTCAGACAAGCTGTTCTATGACTATGACGACTTTGATGCGGCGATTGGTCCATTGACGAATATGGTTGATTTGCCTGAACAGGATGTTCATCAAAAAATATCAACCAATGCTGCGCGAGAAATCGGCATGCCGGAAAATCGCCCAACGCCAGCCGTCATTCAAACGAACAATATTTCTCTCCACGAGGGCAAGTCCCGTGCGAGACGGCTGGCACGATTGAGGATCCTGTTTCAACAACACAGAATGCTGACGCGGAGCGAGATTGCCGCCACACTGGGAATATCGCCAAACACCGCAACCGCCGACCTGAATGCGCTTGTAAAAGAGAAGTTTATAGACAGAATACAGCCATCCGCCTCGCCGCGTTCGGTTTATTTCGTCATTTGCGATCCAACCTGAATATCAGGCAATTGGGCATGGAAAGCGCATTGAACAGGTTGAGATCCAATGAATTTGCCTGGAAAAATTTGAAATGCCGGATCTGTTCAGGCCGACATCTGGCCTATGATGGAGATCAACGGAACGAACATCGCCAGCACGATTGTTCCAATAACCACTGCCAGCATAATGATCATTACCGGCTCGATTATTGATGTCAGGCCTTCGACGGCCGTGTCCACCTCGTCGTCGTAGTTGTCGGCAATTTTCATCAACATCTCCGGAAGCGCGCCGGTTTCCTCGCCAACGTCCACCATGCTTACGACCATGTCCGGAAACACTCCAGCCGCCGCCAATGGCATTGCCATGGTATCGCCCTCCTTAACGCTATCATGCACCTTCATGATGGCTTTGGAAATAACCTGGTTGCCCGCGGTATCCCGAACAATATTAAGCGCCTGCAAAACCGGCACACCTGAACCCATTAAAGTGCCGAGGGTTCGCGAAAATCTTGATACGGACGATTTCGTGAACAACTGTCCGAAAAGCGGCATCTTCAGAGTAATTTTGTCAATGACGTAACTCCCTGTCTTGGTGCGGCCCCAAATTTTTATGACAATAATCAACGGCACAATTGTTCCCAGTATAATATACCAACGATGAGAAACCGCATAACTCAGATCTATGACAAACTTGGTCAACCCTGGCAATGCTGCTCCGCCCAGCAGGTCGTCAAATATCTGCGCGAATTTTGGAATGACGTTCATCAGCATGAAAACGAGAATTCCCACTGCAGCCACTAATACTACAAGCGGATAGATCATCGCGCTTTTGACTTTGTTCTTGATCTTTTCGGCCTTTTCCATGAATTCCGCGAGACGGATCAAGACCTGGTCCAACACGCCGCCTGCTTCTCCGGCTTTGACCATATTTATGAAGAGGTTGTCGAAAATTTTCGGATACTGCGCAAGCGATTCCGAGAACGTGCTGCCTCCTTCCACCAGCTCGCCCATACCGTTCAAAGCTTCACGCAACGCAGGGTGTTTTTCCTGTTTCAACAGAATTCGAAGCGCTTTCAGCAACGGCAATCCAGCTTCCACGAGCGTGGCAAGTTGCCTCGTAAATATCATGAGTTGCTTGGTTTTAACCCGCGCTACCAGAAAGCTCGGCAATTTGAGATCCATACTCAAGCCTTTGCCGGTAGCGCCGCGCACAACAGATGCCTGAACCTGAGATTTGCCGCCAATTTCGACCACTCGCGTCGGAAAAAAGTTTTTCGAGCGAATCATTGCGACAGCTTGAGTCTGGCTTTCCGCGTCCAGCACACCCTCAGTCTCGCCGCCCTTGGCATCCATCGCTACATACCGAAATCTCGGCATAGAGAAACTCCCCAAATTCGACCTAGACGAAATTCTTTAGACAAGACCCGTCAAAATGTTCTTTTCAAGCTGAATTGCCAAATCAAAGTTCTATGATTAGATCATACCCGTGTCATAAATGTTTGGCAAGGGATAAAAGGCGGTGTCGTAAGGAAAAACGCAAAGCGTGAACCGAAGACTTCGCTTAAAGGCAATTACGCCGCAGCGTCGGTTTTCTCCGGCTTTTCAGTCTTCTTCTTTTTCTTCTTGTCTGGAACGGCAATACCGACCCACTCCAGAATTGCCATTTCGGAGCCGTCGCTGCGACGCCGGCCCAATTTAACTATGCGCGTGTATCCACCGTGGCGATCGGCAAATTGAGGTACAATTTCATTGAAGAGTTTCGCGACAATTTTTTCTCGTCTTATCTCGGCAATCGCATTTCTGCGCGACGCCAATGTTCCGCGACGCCCAAGTGTCACCATCTTGTCCGCTATGGGTTGGGCTTCTTTGGCTTTCATCAGTGTCGTTTTTATGCGCTTTTCTTCAATCAAGCTACACACCAGCGCTGCCATCAACGCCTTGCGGTGTGACGACGAACGTCCCAGCTTCCTGTCTTTCTTTTTGTGTCGCATGATTCCTGATACCCTGCAAGCGTGGCCGATTAATTACTGATCACTACTACTACCTTCAATTAAAGACGCATCAAACGACATGCCTAAACCAAGACCCAATTCCACCAACTTGCTCTTGATTTCATTGAGCGATTTCTTCCCCAAGTTCCTGTACTTCAGCATATCCGCTTCAGTCTTTTGCGCAAGTTCACCCACGGTGGTAATGTTGGCATTGTTCAAACAATTCGCCGCGCGAACGCTCAATTCGATTTCGTTTACGCTCATACCCAATTTTTTGCGCAGATCCTCGCGTTCGGCGTCAATCTGTTTCTCAGTTTCTTCGAATTCTATGATGTCTTCATCGTAATTGACAAACACGTTGAGATGATGTCTCAGAATGGCGGATGACATGGTCAACGCCTCATCAGGACTTATTCGTCCATCAGTCCACACCTCCAGCACCAACTTGTCGTAATCTGTCCGCTGCCCCACTCGTGTGTTTTCCGTTACGAAATTCACCCGTGCAACAGGCGAGAAGACAGCGTCAATCGGGATTCTGCCGATTTCCTGTTCCGGCTTTTTGTTCCATTCGGCGGGACAAAATCCTCGACCGATGCGCACTTCCATCTCCATCTCCAGTTTTCCGTCATTGGATAATGTTGCAATATGATGATCAGGATTCAGGATTTCCACCGAATTATCCGTCTGAATATCTTTTGCAGTGACTTCACCGGGACCTTTTACCTTCAATACCAGCATTCGAGGTTCCCTGACGTAAACTTTCAACAGGACCTTCTTCAAATTGAGCACGATGTCGGTGACATCCTCCACCACGCCCGGCAATGCGCAGAATTCATGTTCGGCGCCTGTGATTTTGATAGATGTTATGGCGGCTCCTTCTATTGACGACAAGAGAACTCGTCGCAACGAATTGCCTATAGTCCTGCCATAACCTATTTCGAAGGGCTCTGCTATAAACTTCGCATAGCGATCTGTCGCAGTTGCCTCATCTTTTACAACTCGCTTTGGTATCTCAAACCTACTCAATCTTACCGGCATCTCTTGAGTCCTTTCGCGAATCACTGATTGCTTATTTCGAATACAACTCTACAACCAACTGTTCATCAACTATCGGTGCAATTTCATCTCTTGACGGAATTCGAGCCAATTCGCCGCGAAATTGCTTTGCATCCAAAGTCAACCATGCGGCAAGTTCTCTACCTTCGGCAAGCTCCAAACTTTTCTCTACAAATGATTTGCTCTTGGGACGATCCGCGATCTCCACCATATCCCCGGCGTGAAGAACCATTGACGGAATGCCCGCTCTGCGTCCGTTCACTTTTACATGATTGTGCGATACAAGCTGTCTGGCTGCCTGTCTGGAAGGGGCAAAACCAAGTCGAAAAACAATGTTGTCCAGACGCGTTTCCAGTTCCTGCAAAAGCGCTTCGCCTGTAATACCCCGTTTGCGCGCCGCGCGCTCAAAAAACAACCGAAATTGCCGCTCCTGCATTCCATACTGCCGTCGCAGTTTTTGTTTGCTTCGAAGCTGTGTTCCGTAATCGGAGAGCTTCCTCGATCGCCTTTGACCATGCATGCCTGGCGCTGCGCGTCCGGTTTCGATAGGGCACTTTGCCATAAAGCATCTGGCGCCCTTCAAAAAAAGCTTCATGCCTTCCCTGCGACATGTTTTGCAAGCCGGACCCGTGTATCGTCCCATTCTATA
>JAFGTH010000163.1 GCA_016934225.1 Lentisphaerota bacterium
AAGATGCCTTTCCCGAAACTGAAGTTAAAAGGGCAGGCCGGCACGGTGATCGGGTTTGATGTCGCCGTGGATGACGGCGACGTCCCGAGCAGGGGGAGAAAACTGCAAATGGTCTGGTCGGGAACGGCGCATAACTGGCGAACGCCCGTTGATTTCGGAAGAATAATACTCGTAAAATAAGCGGATTAGCATGTTGGTTGTCAGGTATTAATCAGTATATTGATACAAATATCAGATGTAGCTTATTCCCACTCGATTGTGGCGGGCGGTTTTGAGCTGATGTCGTAGACAACTCTGTTTACGCCGCGTACTTCGTTGATGATGCGATTGGATATAATTGCAAGCGTGTCGTATGGAAGACGGAACCAGTCGGCGGTCATGCCGTCAAGGCTTTGGACTATGCGCAAGGCAACTACATTTTCGTAAGTCCGGCTGTCTCCCATCACTCCGACGGTCTGTACAGGTAACAGTACACTGAAGGCTTGCCATATATCCTTGTAATTAGGCAGTTTGATTATTTCTTCCTGTAAGCGCATGTCGGCTTGTTGCAGCAGCAGTACGCGATCACGTGTGACTTCGCCGAGTATTCTTACAGCCAAACCGGGGCCGGGGAAAGGCTGTCGGTCTATGATGCAATCAGGTATGCCGAGTTCGCGGCCCATTGCTCTGACCTCGTCTTTAAAAAGTTCGCGCACAGGCTCAATCAGTTGAAAGTGGAGATCGTCCGGTAATCCGCCGACATTGTGATGGCTCTTAATGGTCACGGAAGGTCCGCCGATCGGCGAGAAGCTTTCGATTACATCCGGGTAGAGTGTGCCTTGGGCGAGATACTTGATATTTCCGAGTTTGCGGGCTTCTTCGGAGAAAACATCAATGAAAGTACTGCCGATAATTTTTCGTTTTTTTTCCGGATCCACGACGCCTGCCAGTTTGTCCAGAAACAAATCGGCAGCGTCCACGACATGCAGATCCATGCGGAACGTATCTCCAAATGTTTTTTCCACCTGTTCGGCTTCCTTGTATCTGAGGACGCCGTTGTTTACGAATATGCAATGCAGCCGGTTCCCGATTGCTTTATGAAGCAAAACGGCTACAACGGACGAGTCAACACCTCCGCTCAATCCGCAGACGATATGATCGGAGCCGACTTTTTTTCTGACGGTATTAATGCTTTCCTGTATGAATTGAGCCATTTGCCAGTCGCCCGGACAGCCGCAAATATCGAATATAAAGCGACGGAGTATATCCATACCTTTGGGCGTGTGGACGACCTCAGGGTGGAACTGTAGTCCGTAAATTTTGCGCTCGGTGTTGCCCATTGCGGCTATTGGGCATGAATCGGTTTGGGCCAGGACTTCGAAACCCGGCGGCATCTTCAAAACCTGATCGCCATGACTCATCCAGACCTCCAAATTTGAAGGCAGATCCTTGAGAATGGAATGCGGGTTGGTGATATGAATCATAGCGCTGCCAAACTCGCGAATTCTGCCGGGTGTAACGGCGCCGTTGAGCATATGAGCGGTCATTTGCATGCCGTAACAGATTCCAAGAACAGGGATTCCCATTTCGAAAATGGCCGGATCGCACAGAGGGGATCCTTGATCGAGTACGCTGGCAGGGCCTCCGGACAGAATAATGCCGGAAGGTTTTTGTTTTGCGAGTTTTGCGGCTGTTGTATCGAATCGGATCAGTTCGGAATAGACTTTTTGCTCTCTAATGCGTCTGGCTATAAGTTGGCTGTACTGAGATCCGAAATCCAGAATGGCGATCCAATGTTTATGTTTCATTCGGGAGAGTAATCGTCATTTTGGCGAATCGCAATGGCGATTTTTGCGCTGCGGTTTGCCGATATAGATGAAGACGGATCCCTTGAAATGTTGACGAGCAAGAATGCGTGGCGTTCGAATATGACACCATATTTGTAAATTTCCATAATTGTTAAGAACCGAGTTCTTCTTCCACGGCTTCGTTAAGTACGGAGATGCCCTCTTTCAGCGCTTCTTTGGTGATGGTCAAAGGCGGCGCGATCTTTATGCATTCGCCTCCGCTTCCCACTGGGGCGAACATGAGAAGTCCTTTTTGAAAGCATCTAACATTGATTGCGACAGCAGTTTCAGGATCCGGGTTTTTAGTGCCGGGTTTTACCGCTAACATTCCCGCGACGAGTCCTTTACCAAAGACACAGCCGAGGCGATCCGGGTGTTTTTGCTGAATTTTATGCAACGCCGGAATTAGAATTTTGCCCATTGCCGCCGCGTTCTGAACCAGCTTCAATTTATTGTACAGTTTAAGATTCGCAAGCGCGGCTGCGACGCACAAAGGCGATGCGGAATGAGTGGACGTCATGGACCCGGGGGCGTAAAGCCCCATGATGTCTTTGCGCCCGATTACCGCTGCAAGAGGCAGCGAAGATGTAATGCCTTTGCCGCAAGCAATCAGGTCGGGCGTTATTTTATAGTGTTGGAATGCGAACATTTTACCGGTTCTGCCGAAGCCGGCCTGCACTTCATCCATGATGAGAACAATATCGTATTTTCTGCAAAAGGCCTCCAGTCTCTGCGCGTACTCCGCAGACATAAAATTTGGTCCGATGCCTTGGTATGTTTCAGACATAACTCCGGCAATATCTGTCGGACGAACGCCTTGTTTTTTGAGGGACGCCAGGAAAACGTCGAAACTTGTGTCAGTGTTCCTGTAGCCGTCCGGGAATGGAACCTGAACAAACGACGGGTCTCTTGCGCCAATCCATTTCTTCTGACTTTCCAAACCGCCTGCAAGTTGTGCTCCCATGGTTCGACCGTGGAAAGCGCCGTCGAAAGTGATGAAATATTTTTTTCTGGGTCCGTATTTTTCCAAGGCATATGTTTTGGACAGCTTTATGCAATTTTCCGTGGCCTCACTGCCGGTGCTTAAAAGGAAAACATGGTAGTTGGACGGATCGGGCGACAGCTTCTGAAGCGCCTTGGTGAGTTTTACCCTGTCTTCATGAACAAACACATAAGTCGAGAGCAGGCCTTGCTTGACCTTGGCGATAATTGCATCTTTGATGGCCTTGTTTCCGTGTCCGGCGTTACTGACGAGTACACATGATGACCAGTCGAGCCATCGGTTGCCCCATTTATCAGAGACTGTGAAATTATCGGCGGAATGCCATACGATAGGCGGCTGCCCTTGCATTGATCGCGGTTCCGAATTGGTTAATGCCTTGAATATAGGCAGAGATTCCGGAACAGGTATGGGTGTTTTAATTGTTCGATACTTTGTTTTAACGGTCGGTACTTTTACTGGTTTCAAATTATATGACGCCATAGTTTATATCTCCTTTTCAAATTATAAAAGTTCCGCGTGCGGGGCTTTGTCATAAACTATACGGGCAAATCTCCCGCCGTGTGTTATGGAAAGTCTGGCTGCTTCCACAATAAGTTCGTTAGTGCTGCTATTGGCGGGCGTGGCAATAATGCCTTTTGCGTCAACTTTTTTGATCAGCGCCTGACGCTCGGCAAGGCTCTTGGAATCGTCCGGCAGATTCGATACAGCATTCTCGATCATGTGTATGGTATTTATGGACGCAGCGACGGAATCGAATCCGTATCCTACGGGTTTATAGCCTTCGCCTTCCCACGGAACAAGTCGGTAAAAGTCGGGATTGATGAAATTGTAAACCGAACCTGCGCAACCGATTCCGGAAAGATAGCAATGAGCGACGCCGCGGAATTGGTCGTTGTGCTTGATCATTCCTGTTTTGCCGTCACCTTCGCAGAACATTGTAAGACATTGTTCGTTACTGCCCGCGCCTTCGTCAGGATAACCCAAGCCGTCCGTAACGGACAGGATGGCGCCGTTTTCATAAACGATACGACCGTTGGCCCACATGTAACCTTCATTGCCGTTTGGGAATTTGCCCTTGACGCCGGATACCGACACTTCTACCGGTTTCAAGCCGGTTATGAATTGCACAAGGTCGGCATAGTGGCAGCCTACATAAACAAACGGATCTGTTCTGTCGCATGTGAACCAGTTCTGAAAATTTGATGATCTGTAGAAATACGGCTCGATCATCTTTGCTTCTCCGGCAACAAACTCGCCGAAGTTGCCGAGTTCATAGTCGCGCTTGGCAATTAGAGAACGGCGGTCAAACCTCTTGTGATATTCGATGCCTACAAACAATCCTTTGCTTAGCGCCAGTTTTTCTATTTCCACTGCCTGTTTGTACGCCAGGACGAGCGGCTTCACGCAGAGAACATGCTGATTGTGTTCCAAAGCATGTTTTACCACGTCATAGTGAAATTGATCGGGCATTGCAACGACAACAATCTGACGCGGCTCCATGTTTTGAATTACTTCTTTATACAAAGTTGGAAACTTTTCGTTAGGAGACTTGTCCAATGACGGATAAGGCGTAAACGTTTGTTCGGGAAATGCCTGATGGAATGTCTCGCTGTTTGCCAACGCTTTCAAAGGTGGCGTGTCCAATGCGCACACGGAAATTCTGCCGACTATGCCCGTGCGTTGAAGATGATAAACGGAAGGCAAAAGAAGATCATTGGTGATCATTCCGCCACCGACGATCGTGAGATCAAGCGTTTTAGTCATGGAAGCAACCCTTTCATACGCGCAAAAATCAAAATTTAGCATATGAAGTTACAAAGTCAACCCCGTGTGCCGGCTTTCATTACCTTGGTGCTGCTTCCGTTCCGATCGGACGGACAACACGCTCTTCCGGCCAAAACTCCTTGTTTTTCTTAACAGCGCAATAAGGCGCAAAAAGCCGCGTTTTTCTCTTCTTGCCTACAGAAAGCAATCGGTGATACAATAATCGTGATTCTTGGATATTAAACGATAACTCAGGAAATATGTAATTTTAATCGAAAACTTTGCTTTTGACTGAAATAGTGTGACAAGGTTTTTGCGGAATATGTTGTTTGAGCAAAACACGATAGATAGGCGGGAATTATGAAAAACAAACTGGCAGTATTATGCGGCATATTTGTTATAGCGCTGAAAGCCGGCGCGGCGACGATTTACGTGGATCAGTCAAACACCGGCGGGCCATGGGACGGCACAACATGGGCAACCGCCTTCACGAATATCGCGGACGCCGTAACAGAGCTGGGCGTCACCAACGCGGTCGTCTAGGGCGGCCATACCATAATGGTCACCAACGGAACATACAATGAACAGGTGATCTTTACCAGCGATCATGCCGGCACAAACGGCGCGTATAACGTCATGGAAGGTGTTGATTATCCTGTGATTCAATCGCCGGACGGTAATGACTGTGTTCAGCTCAATCTGTCTAAGAATTTTGAAGTCAAAGGTTTCAAACTGACAGGAGCGACGACGGCGCAGAAATGCGCCATTCGGCTATATACCGACTATACCGGCAATACGGAAAATTACACTGTGGATGACTGTTGGATATATGGGAATACCTGGGGTATCAAGTCGCAGGCACACAGTCTGCAGGGCTGTGTCATTACGAATTGCGCTATTTTCCAAAACAAAGGGCACGGCATTTATTTTATGCAAAATGCACAAGTGCCGATCATAAACTGCGCTATTGTAGCCAACGGTATAGCCGACGATCTCGACATAACTACCAGTGGATATTACAGCATAAGCACCGCCAGTACGATCGAATTCAGAAACTGCGTGGTGGCGGGCAACGGCGGGTATGGTATTTTTGAAGCTTCTATCAGCCACGATGTTCTGATGACGAATTGTCTGGTTTACAAAAACGGATCAACCGATTTTTATGATTTCGACACGACCAATGCAATACGCGGCGCAGACGGCATTAATGCATTGCCGGACTGCTCGGACAACATTTCTGAGGATCCGGGCTACATCAGCATGATAGATTTTGATCCGACCAAGGTGTATGAAGGTTCGCCGCTGGTAACGCATGGGATCGGTGTGAACGGTCTTACGACTTATCCCCGTTCGGATAAGACATACTATGTCGCGACAACCGGCAGTGACGCCAACACGAAGGAGCAGGCGCAGAACTCCGGAACGCCGTGGCAGACGATTCAGCATGCGGCTGACAACATGATTGCGGGTGATACGGTTCATGTTGCCGCAGGCACATATGGCGAGACGGTAACGATCACCAATACGGGAGTGGAAGATTATCCGGTCCGGTTTATTGGGGAGACGGGCACGATTCTGGACGCGGGGACCTATGGGTTCTATATAACCAATGCCGTGGGTGTAATAATTGAAGGATTTCAAGTAGCCAGCAATACATACGGCATAGCGTTAGCCTTTTCTTTTGGATGTCAAATTAACGACTGCGATATACATCATAATAGTTATGGATTGTATTTTTTCCGTAATTGCGGTGCCAATGATATCGTAAGATGCGACATTCATCACAACCCCACGATGAACATATTGGCTTTAAGCGGACAGGTATATGATTCCTGTGATCTTCACGATCATAGCGGATCATTTGCCACTGCAAGTCTCAAGCTGCAATACCGCAGATTTGAGGCGAGGAACTGCAATATTTATAACAACAACAACTACGGCGCTTATCATCATCAATTTGCCCATGGTCATTACTACAACTGCAATTTTTACAATAATAAAGTTGCGGTGTTTTTGGATTACGACAATGGCACTCCGACGCTGTGGAACTGTAATATTGTCAGTAATGGGATGGGAATATGGGAAGACGCCACCGCGGTGGACCCAGGTGTCTACTACTGCAATTTCCGGGATAATGGTACGAATTATTACGATTGGGATACGACCAGCAACTATACTGATATTGCGGATATGGAGGCTAATGTATCGCCTGCATACCTTACCAACAATATTGGTGTAGACCCGAAATTTGTTGACGCGGCGAACGGTGATTTTCAAATAGCCGAAGATTCCGGCTGTGTTGACAAGGGCACGGCGACCTCGCCGCTGGAGACAGATTATTTCGGCAACCCGCGCA
>JAFGTH010000164.1 GCA_016934225.1 Lentisphaerota bacterium
GTGTCCCGGCGCTTTACGCTTGTAGCGATGGTACATACTGTAGGCCGTATTCAGCCGCTGCATGAAGCGCTGAATGTTGCCATGCGGGGTTTCAACAATGTATGTAGTTGAATTCGGCAACTTCGCCATTCAACGGCAGAATTTATTGGATTTTTGAATTTGAAAACTCAAGGAATTATTTGAAATTAATTGTAACCTTCCGGTATTTCCGGTACATTATTGGTGTGATTGATGAAGATTGATTATGCGGCTTTATCAAAGGAGATATGACAGAATGAAAAGTGGCAATAAGAAATATATCGCAATGGCATCAATGCTTGCGGCAACATTATGCAACGGAACGGTTCTGGCAAGCGGTGACGGCTCAGATGAGCCGGGGTTCATTCCCCCGCCAACGGACAGAAAGCTGCCGCCGCCGCCGCCCAGATCAATATCTTCAGCGGAAACTATGCTGGCCTGTTGCTGCTGCCCTGTGGTTCCACAGTCCAGAACCGAAGCTAAAAAGCCGCCGGCTCCGCCGGTTGCCATTACGAAAATACAGCATTGATGCGGCCTCTTTATGAGGTGCGTTAATGGTTCCATGGCTCCTGTTACCCGGGTCGGGCTATCCTGTAGGAGCTCGGGAAACTCGGTATTATATAGGTATCGAGCGCAATGGCGATTTACGCCTTTCCCTGTCAACAATACAGAGATCCGTTATCATAAGCGGCGTCAAAACGGATGGGTTGCATACTTCACAAACAGGCAATTGTTTATGAAGCATGCAAGTCGCATGTGGTTCAACACGGCAATACTTGAAATGGTCGTTAATCCGACATGAAAGCGCATGAATATGAATTTCATTTTCGTGACATCGGTCAATTGCGCGCCGATATTGAGCACATGCATTTGGACATTCCTGTTACCGACAATTTTACCGCACTTGCCGATCCGCTGCTTATCGGAGACACACAGGCTCCAAACCGATTGTGCGTTCTGCCGATGGAGGGATGCGACGCAGTTGAGAACGGTTCTCCCGGCGGTTTGACTTTTCGTCGTTATATTCGTTACGCGGAAGGCGGCTTCGGATTGATTTGGTTCGAAGCTACGGCAGTTACGCCGGAAGCCCGATCGCAACCGGCGCAACTTCAGCTTAATAAAGACAACGTCGGAATTTATGTCCAACTTGTAAAAGCAATGCGCAAGGCTGCAACAGATCGTTTCCACAGAGATATAGTCATTATTATTCAACTCGCCCATGCCGGACCATACTGCCGACCGGAGGGAATTCCGGCGCCGATCATTGCTTATCACGATCCCGATCTTGATCGCCGACTCGGAATTTCCGGGGAATATCCGGTTGTAACCGACGATTATCTCGATAAGCTTCAAGACGCTTATATCCGCGCGGCTGCTCTTGCGGCCGAGGCCGGATTCGATGGTGTGGATATAAAGAGCTGTCATAACGATTTGATTGCCCAGTTGGCTACGGCACACACGCGGAACGGAAAATACGGAGGATCGCTTGAAAATCGAACTGGATTTCTGACTGCAACAATCGGGCGGATTGCCGCGGAGGTTCCCGGAATATTTCCTGCCACACGAATGAGCGTATACGACGCGGTTCATTGGCCATACGGATTCGGGACGGACAAAAAAGATTATGAGAAGCCGGATCTTAACGAGCCGATCGCCTTAATGCGAATGCTCGAAGATGCGGGGCTTGGGCTGGCGAACATTTCCACTGGAATGCCGATTCTCGGAACAGATATCGGCGCCGCGCCTGTCAGCGAGACCGACAAGCGCGCTAAGCGCGAACATCCGCTGAAACAATTTTCCAAAATAATCGGCATAACAAGCGAGATTAGACGAGCCGTTCCGAATTTGCCGATCATTGTCGGCGGCGGCTACAGTTGGTTGCGTCAATTCATGCCTTACGTAGCTGCCGCAGTCATTGAAAAAGGTTGGGCCTCGGCAATCGGATTAGGACGCGCGGCAATGGCATATCCGAACGCGCCGGCGGATATTTTCGAGAAAGGCGAAATGGAACCCGCCAAGTGTTGTATTACTTGTTCGGCATGTATTCAGCTCATGCGGGATGGAGGAAGAGTCGGGTGCGTAATCAAAGATAAAGAGATTTACGGCTCTGAATATCGCCATAGACGTCATTTCTCGCCGGACAATCTGAAAGCTGAAGCGCTCCGTTGCCTTCATTGCGAAGCGGCGGATTGCTCCGCCGCTTGTCCGACCCATATAGATGTGCCGACATTCATCAAAGCTTTTGCCGACGGCGATATTGACAAAGCTTATGAGACAATCCGCCGATCGAATGTGTTGCCGGAAATGTGTTCTCATCTTTGTCCCGCCTGGTTGCAATGCGAAGGAGCCTGCATTCAGGCAACGCTCACCGGACGAGCGATACCGATACGCGATATACAATACGCCGTCTGTCGCCTCGCGAGGGAACGTGGATTAACGGGAATACGTCTGAAAACCAAATATTCTGGCAAAAACATAGCTGTGATCGGCGGCGGACCTGCCGGCTTGGCGTGTGTAATCAGGCTTATTGAGAAAGGGCATAACGTAGTTCTGTTCGAACGCGAGTCGAAGCTTGGAGGAACGCCGGAACTTCTGATACCGGAGAGACGACTGCCGTCCGTATCGGCGGAAATAGACATGATTCTCCAACCTGCCGTTAAAGCCGGATTACTCAAAGTTAAGTTCAACAGCATCTTGGGAGAAGACATAATGCTTGCCGATCTTAGAAAACGGTACGATGCCGTTCTGCTTGCTGCCGGGCTTTGGAGCGAACTATCTATAGGCAAAGCCGAAGGGGTCAGCGATGCAATTTCATTTCTGCAGAACGCCAAAAACGGCAAGTTGATTTCCGTTCCGCAGCGTGTCGCAATTCTGAGCGGCGGCGATTGCGCGATGGACGCCGCTGTTACGGCAAAAGAGCTGGGCGTTGTGGATCTCTACATAATATATGGCGGTTCGCTTGCAGACATGCACTGGCACATGGCCGACGACTGGTTTCGAACAAATGGTGTTCATTGTTTGACACTAACCGATCCTCTCGGTTACGAGGTAAACAAACAAGGTCGTCTCATTGGGTTGAGAACTTGCAGAACCGTGCTTGGTCCACCAGATGGTGAGAATCGCCGATTGCCTGCGCCGCTTCCCGGGAGCGAGAGCGTGTTACCGGTTGACATGGTGATAGAAGCCATGGGGCTGGGCATTTCGAGTCAACTGCGAAACGCCATTGCCGGAGTTACATTTACAACAACGGGACTTGTGAAAACAGTTCGGGAAAATTCATTTGAGACGGAATTGAACAAAGTCTTCGCCGCGGGCGCGTTGATAAACGGCGGATCAACCGTGGCACAATGTATTGCCGAGGGGATGCAAGCGGCGGATGAAATTGACAAATTGCTGTAACCGGCACGGGTTGAGCGCACATTTTAATATTAGAACGCGTAATAAATTAAACGGCTGATTTTTATTATGAATCTTAAGAATTGTCCAAAGCTTAAATGCGGAAAGGCAGAAACACCGGAGAACACGGTTGCGTATTTGCACAACGCCATAAGCGCGATACACAATTATACTTACCTGGAGCAAAAAGTAGCGGATCATTTGTATTGGTCGGCCATGTTTATAGACGATTTGGATTTTCGCGCCATGGGCAAGGGAATATCTCCGATCATGTGCAGAGCCGGCGCTCTCGCAGAGGGAGCCGAGTGGTTAACGTCAAGAGAGGCGCAAACACTTCCCGGTTATACAACGGCGCATCAGGACGATCTAGGGAATGTATTGGGCATAGAAGAATTGCTTTCGCACATCGGAACGCTTACCGCGTCCGATTTAAAGCGAATCAAAAATTCGGACTGCGCGCAATACTGGGCTGACGGTTATTCCCTGATAAACGGCCGAACGATAAAGGTACCGATAGAGTACGTTCGCAGAATCAGCGGACCGAGCGGCCTTGCTGCGGGCAATGCCAGAGAAGAAGCAATTGAACATGCGCTTTGTGAGATTTTCGAACGTCGCGCACATATAACGACGTTGCGATATCGGCTGACAATGCCAACGATTGACGTAAATTCCATTCAAAACGACATAGTGCAGGAGCAACTGGATTTTATCAGAAGCAAGAATATTGAAGTGTATTTGAAGGATCTTTCTTTCGGCGGTGAATTGCCCTGTGTTGGCGCATATTTCAAGGATCGAAACATACCCGAAAATTTCCAGTTTCATCATTTTTTTAAAGTAGGCTCAGCTTTTGACAGAGAAGAGGCGTTAATACGCTGTTTTACCGAGTATGTACAGGGCCGCAAACTCGATGAATTCATTAAAGGCCAAAAAGAAGAGCAGACCAGAGTTTTGAAAGATGATTTCAGAGCTTTGCAATGCATGCCTGATGACGGCGACAATTTCCTTTCGTCATTCATGTTCGGCATGGTGCCGTATGCTGACGCGGAATTCATGCAACAGGGCGAAGTGGTTGCCTTTGACAAAGGGATTAGATACAATGATTTTCTTGATGATATAAATAAAGCGCTGGAAATACTCAAGCGATTGGCGAAGGACTGTATAGTCGTTGATTTTACGGATCCTGAAATAGGGTTTCCGGTGATACAGGTCATAGTTCCGGGTTACTCGGATGTTCTTCCGTATTATCCGAGTAACAGTACAGTGCTGTTCAAGGA
>JAFGTH010000165.1 GCA_016934225.1 Lentisphaerota bacterium
AGAAAACCGCTATCAGAACAATCAGCAACACGGACGGCAAGATCAAAGGCATCCATGTCTTTATGTATGTTGAAAAACGAATCACGACCAATCCGTTGTCATTTTTTTACCTAACACGGTATGAAACCCACACGCAATACAAAGAACCGCTCCAATTTCCATATCGGCGCCACATGCCGGACATTTGGGGCAATCTTCCCGAACAACATCGTCCGCGGAGGATTCAACATGAGACTCGGCGTCTTCTTGACCAATGAATAAGATCTGTGGTTCCGGTTCCGGCATAAGTGGAACCGTTATCTTATGACCGCAACCGGGACACACTGCTGTTTGACCAGCCATCTCTTCGGGTGCTTCTACTGCCTGCCGGCATTCCGGACAATTGAAAGAGATCTCCGGCACTATTCCGCCCTCCCGATCCTCTGCAATCATACCTATCAAAAAACGGGTTTAAATAAGATTATTGCATGATTCAGTCGCGAAGAGTCAAGCCTAACATGCGCCATACAAAGAATCAAATAGCGCATAACCGCTCAAAGAAAAGGGTTGCTAATCGCTTTCTGCCATTGCATAAGCGTTATGATTATGAATGCTTTCCTGGTTCTCGCTTTCCACGCGATACCAAATTATTCGGTTATCTTCTCGTAATTTTTCCGAAACATTCCTAGCAGCATCCTCTGCAAAAAGAGGCCGATCGTATGCCGCTTCGGTCACCGCTTTTTCGTCATCGCGCTTCAAAAGCGTGTAGACCGGCGAACTGGCTGCGTTCTCGGCAATCTCTATTAATTCTTCAAACCATACCAGTGCGGTACTACGAACTTGAATTGTGATCGTGGATCTCTGATTGTGTGCGCCACGATCGCTTATTTCTTTTGAACAAGGACATACCATTGTTACAGGCACTCCAACACCAATCACCATATCGAAAACATCGCCGCTTGAGCTACGATCAAGAGACGCTAACAACCAGCAATCATAATCCATCAACGACAACGCCCCGGAAACCGGCGCTGCTTTTTCTATGAAATACGGAAAACGTATTTCCAAATGCGCGGTTTTGCAGTCGAATTTCGACATCATGGCCTTGAGGATGTCGTCCATTTCAAGAACCGATACGCGCCCGTGATGCTCGTTCAGGATTTCAACAAAACGTGACATGTGAGTGCCCTTGTAATTGTGAGGCAAATCAACATACATGTTCACTTTCGCTGTCGTATGCTGCGACTTGTTCTGACGATCCATAACGGTAATCGGGTATTGGACTCCTTTTATCCCGACTTTTTGAAGGGGAATTCGCCGATCATCATGGCTGTTCTGCACATCTTTCATCAAATCAGATTCCTCGCATTTCTGCAACTTGTCCCAATGAGTCAATCAAATCGGACCTGGCATTGCAAGCAAGCTTCCCGAGATCTCATCGCTTCACCACTCTACCCTCTTTTCATCTTTTATCACCCTTGCCAATACGGCCATCGTCTGGCAAAATCCCCATCAATCAAAATACTGGAAGCAAAGTCAGAAAAACAAAGAAAGGACAAGCCAATCATGGGCAAATATGCTATCGGTTTGGACTACGGAACCAATTCGTGCCGGTCATTAATCGTTGACCTAATCAAAGGAACCGAACTGACAAGCTATGTATTCGACTATCCGTCAGGTAAACAGGGAATTCTACTGGATGACCGTGATCCGAATATAGCCCGCCAGAATCCTCAAGATTATTTGGATGCACTGACAATATCTTTGACTAAAGCAATAGAGCTCGCAAGAAAGGCGGACTCTGATTTTAATCCGACAGACATTGTATCCATTGGAGTAGACACCACAGGAAGCACTCCAATCCCGGTTGATAAAAATGGTATGCCGCTCGCGCTACAACCAAAATTCAAAAAGAATCTTAACGCCATGTCATGGCTCTGGAAGGATCATACGTCTCACAAAGAAGCAGCGGAAATTACCGCGCTTGCTGCAGAAATACGGCCACAGTTTCTAGCCAAATGCGGTGGAACCTACTCCCCCGAATGGTTCTGGGCCAAGGTACTCCATTGTCTGCGTGCCGATGCTGACGTTTCCAAGGCCGCATATAGCTTTGTAGAACATTGCGATTGGATACCGGCCGTACTGTCCGGCAATACAACGCCTGAAACACTTCTGCGCGGTGTTTGCGCAGCTGGGCACAAGGCAATGTATTGCGAGGAATGGGGCGGACTGCCCGACAAAGAATTCTTAAGCAGACTGGACCCCGCGCTGGCAGACCTGAGAGACCGACTCTATCAAAAAGCATATCCTTCAGACCACAAAGCTGGTTCTCTCTGCGAAAAATGGGCCAAAACACTTGGATTAACTCCGGGTATCGCCATCGCCGTGGGCGCATTCGACGCGCATATGGGCGCGGTAGGCGCCGGAATTGACGAAGGAACCCTGGTAAAAATACTTGGAACCAGCACATGCGATATGATGGTACGAAAACACACCGCAAAACTCGCCGACATACCAGGTGTGTGCGGAATCGTTAACGGCTCCATTTTGCCGGGATATTTCGGCATTGAAGCCGGTCAATCTGCCGTCGGCGACATCTTTTTGTGGTTTGTTAATCACCTGACACCGGACAGTTATGGTAAAACCACGAACGAGAAGTTCAAGAGTCTGGATCAATCCGCAAGTCAAATGAAGCCGGGCGAAACAGGACTGTTGGCTCTCGACTGGAATAACGGAAACCGAACGATTCTGACTGACATGCGTTTAAGCGGATTGCTGCTGGGCCAGACATTGCATACGGAGGCGCATGAAATCTATCGCGCATTGGTCGAAGCCACCGCCTTTGGTGCTCTGACTATCATCAAGCGCGTAGAAGAATACGGAGTGCCAGTCG
>JAFGTH010000013.1 GCA_016934225.1 Lentisphaerota bacterium
ATCGGAATTCGACAGCTCGGATTTTTTCGGACAGGATAACTGGATTGGAAGGGTTTGCGACTATCCGGTATCCTATATTCAGACCTTGTTGAGCTCAATCGTTTCTGAGCGCCTCTGCGGGTGTTATACAGGCAGCGCGCGCTGCCGGCCACACTGCAAACAACATGCCAAGCGCAGTGGCAACGATTACCGGCATTACTGCGTTTTTGATCCCGAATTCAAGAGTGAAATTATTCTCCCATGGCCCAAACATAAGCAATACATAGGAAGAAACAACTCCGAGTACTCCACCCAGTCCTGTAACGATTGAAGCCTCGATTAGAAACAGCGCCGCAATGTCGCGCCGTGTTGCGCCCAGCGCCCTGCGCAACCCGATCTCAGCAATACGCTCCCTTACATCGGCAATCATCAAACTCATCAATGCCGTGCCGCCCAGAACCAGGCATAATATCGCTATGCTTCCCCCCGCGATTATGATGCTGCGTTGTATACGCGTCACCCGCCGGATAAGCAACTGCGGCGTCACCCACGATATCCCAGACGCCCGGCAGTCCGGGGCGGACAAAATGGTTTCGGCTTCTTTAACAATGCGCGGCAGATTATCTGACCCTGTTACACGCATGAATATGGCGTCCACGGAATCCGAAGGCTTTGCCCATTGCGATAGCCAGTTTGGCGAAATAGTGTTCGGAACGAACATCACGTCCGTCCCAAGAGCAAGTATTTCGTGTTCCGGTTCATTCTCGAGCGCCCCGCCACCGATATCAACAACTCCCACGATTTTCAAAGGCACATGACACAGGTTGACGGTGTGCCCCGTTTGCCATCCGCGCAACTCGCTGACGCGACTGCTGATGACCGCATGTCGCGCGCGTTCCGCAATATCGGTCTTGTCCAGGAATCGGCCGCTCGTTATCGTCCACTGCCTGATGTCTGCAAGCGTATAGTCTGTCGCTAGAACAGTCAAAGGTCTGGAAGAACCTATAACCGGTATGGTGTGCCGACGTATGGATGCAATTGCATAGTCCGGAAAATTTGCCTGCAACAACCGGACATGTTTTGAACAAAGGCCATGCTCCGCAATATTCTGACCGCCAAGCACGCCAACGACGTTAAGTCCAAGATCAGTCTGTAATTGTCTGGATTTGTTCTCCAAACCGGCGACAATCGCCAACACTGTCGCAAGAGCGGCAATACCGGTGGCCACAGCAAGAAGAGAAAGCCCCGTCCTGCCAGGCTGGGCTCGCACACCTTCCCAAATGTCCTGAACCATTGCCGACCGGCGAAAGTGTTTTTTGCCATAAGCTTGTGACATCCAAAACCGGTCTTTTCGTTGCGCGGATCCATAGGATTTTACGGATTTAAGGATTTGACGCTGTCTGTCAATTATTCTTTTCAAGATCGCTTCTCCAATATGCGACCGTCCTCGCATGCAAGGCAACGTGTGCAATATTCCAGTATGGATTCATTGTGTGTGACCATCAGAATTGTTATTCCGCTCCGATTCAAACTCCGAAATGCTTCCATCACCGCAATTGACGCAGCCTTGTCCAAATTGCCTGTCGGTTCGTCCACTACAAGAAGACGCGGCGGAACGGCGACTGCCCGAGCGATAGCAACACGCTGCATTTCCCCGCCCGACAATAGTCGCGCGGGCTGATCTGACAAACCGATTAGATTCAGACTCTCCAGCGCTCTCGTAGCTGCCAACTCACACTCGCTTTTATTACCGCCTAAATACCTGAAACGAAACATGACATTCTCGAATACAGTCCGGCGCGGCAAAAGATGAAATTGCTGAAATACCATCCCTATCTGACTGCGTCGCAATTCACATGTCTCTTTTTCAGAGATCGCATTCACATCCAAGCCTGAAAAAAAGAGATTACCGGAAGTAGGACGATCCAGAAGCGCCGCCATGTTCAAAAACGTAGTCTTGCCGGATCCGGAAGGGCCTGTTATCGCGACAAACTCACCTTCCATTACGGAAAGATCCACACTTCGAAGCACTTGCACGTTGCCTCCAGGCGTTACATAGCGCTTGGCAAGCTTCTCGGCTTTCAACACACATTGCCCATCACCGGTCAGCGATGGATTCATTGAGAGATTCATTCGTTGAACTCCAGATTTCTATCCGTCTATGACAACCATATCGCCATTTTCCAGTCCTGACAGGAGTTCATAGTTGGTTTCATCCGCCATGCCTACCGTTATATCACGCCGTTCGCGCCGACCGTTTCGCAATATTACGCAAGTCGGACTGTTACCGCGCCAATGAATTGCTTTTCTTGGAATAAGCAACGCATCAATATTCTCGTACGAAATGATATGCACATGCACAGACATACCCATCCTTAAACGCGGATCCGTGTCGCGCACACCAATAACTACCCGAAAATATTTCTGCCAGTCAGGCCTTCCGGGCGCGTGCCCGGCCATGGACGATACAGTTTGCACGGAGCCTGCCAATCTCAGCGTCGGATACGCAATCGGCTCAATAACAGCCTCCCGACCCACTGACACATTTGAAAGCTCCGCTTCCGGTACTTCACATCGGACTATTAAATTGCTCATGTCGCCGATGACCATAAACGGTTGGTTCTGGTAAACCGAATCGCCGACACGAATTGTTCTGAATTCACCAGTTATATGCAACGCCTTGTATATTACGATTCCGGCGATCGGCGCCTTTACATTACAGTGCGCCAGTTGCGTTTTCGCGAGCGCCAATCGCCGTTCCGCCGACGCAAGCTTGGTTCTGGCCCCTGTCAACACGGAAGGATGCAAATATTCTTTAGTAAGCGCCAGCTTCATCTCCAAATTCCGAACCTGTCGTTCCAGGCACTCAACCTTTGCCGACTGTTGAGCCACTTCTTCTTTCGACACCAGATCTTCCTTCAGAAGCTCCCGGGCGCTCGTCATATAGCCTCTTTCTACCATTAATGCCGCTCTCGCCTCCGCCGTTTGCGCGGCGAGATCATCCAATTCGAGAGGAAGTTTGGCTTTTTCCAGACTGTCAACATCACATTGAGCCAAGGCATGCTCGGCAACCAGTTCAACAAGTTTTCGTTCTATTTCTGACGAGTCAAATCGTACGACCACATCACCCCGATTGACATGCGCGCCTTCATCTATCAACCAAACAACTGTGGCGCTGCCGTTAAACTCGGAAACCATTGTCTTAACAGTTTGAGAACCGATCACTCCTTCATAGACAGACGACACATGGAACGGTCGGCGTACTATTTTCGCTGTTGATAATAAATCATTCTCCGGCGAGCGCCTGGTTATAACACCTGCTGTCAGCGCTATAAGCAATAACGGAATACACACATAAAGCAGCTTTTTCACTCAAATCCTCCGACCTGTGTTGGTTTCAGTTCTTCCGCCGAATCAATCAATGTTCCGAGAGCGCGCCTGAGCCGATACACAGATATCACTACATTGGCTTTAGCCGTCAGTAAAACGGTATAAGCCGAAAATGCTTCATCTTCTGCATCGCTAACCGCAAAATTGTCCCCTCGCCCGGATTCGAAAAGCCTGCGCGCCAATTTGGCTCTGGCATCAGCTAATTCAACGTTACGCTCCGCTATCGTAACTTCTGCAAAGGAACGGCGACAACCGGCAAGCTCATGTTGAACCTGGCGTGTTATTTCACTCGCAATAATCTCCACGTCCGCCTGACGCGCCTCGCTGTTAATCAGCGATTCTTCAAGATCAAGTTGCTTGCTGGTTCCGAGAAGATCACCGGAGCTCGTCAGGCCAAAGAACCAGCGATGACCATCGGAACTGCCGAATGTCAATGCGTCTTCATAGTCGCTTGTCAGACTGTAGCGAGTTATCAAACTGATATTCGGAGCCAGCCGCTTCCTGGCTATCCGAGTTGTCCGTTCCGCGCTTCGTGTGTCGTCCAGCGCTTGCGCGTAGTCAAGGCGATTACTGAGAGCTATTCGAACTGCAATTTCATTGTCCGGCAATGCGCTTTCGATAAAAGGGACCGGTTCGAGATTCACTGCACTGTCCGTTGTCAAACCGATTTGCTCGCTCAAATCTCGCCTGCGAGAGGAACACAGCTCGCGATCGTTTTCCAATCTGATCTGAGCACGACCATGTTGCAAATCTATCCGTAGCGAATCAACACGTGTAGCTTTCCCCTGTTTTTCTTTGGCTCTCGTCAGCTTCTGAAGCTTTTCCATCCGCGCCAGAAACTGCACATCGGTTTTCGTCTGCATTTCCAGACGCAGAACATCCAGGTATGCTTCCACCACAGCAACAATCACGTCCGCTTTTTGCATATGCAGCATGCGCGCATGCGCGCGTAATGATTCAACAGCTTGATTAAGTGGTTCCTTGTTGACCAGAATACCAAAGTTTTCGAATAAGGGTTGCTCAATAGAAAGCGAGGCGGAACTTTGGTAATACCATTCATTCCCTTCGTCCAATTTCGCCTCGCCGGCAGTTACGCTTGCCCCCGCCCTGAGGCTGGTGCCAAGCGCTAATTTCTTTGACCACTGCAGCCCCATGTTGGCGATTTCAGAACCGCTGTCCGCCCCTAACGATCCGCTCGGTGTCAACTCCGAGGCGAATTCACTCTGCGCACGCGCCAAAGCAATCTGCCCGGACCTTACCGACAGCCTTGCTTTCGCCAACTCCCGGTTGTGCAGAAGCGCCAGTTCAATGGCTTTGCGGAGACCAACACTTTCTACACTTTCCGTAGAAAATACCGGCAGCGGCGACCCAACCATAATTCCGGCAACCACCACAAGACCAACGAATTTACGGCACACGATCTGCCTCACTATGCTAACGCCTGTTTCTATTCTTGCCCATTCTATTGACTGATAAGCACCGCATACAAGCGCAATATCCATGCACGTTTGCACTGTCAATTATGATCGTCCAAATGCGCCCGAAATACATGGTATAGACCGTGTTCAGTCTTTACATGAATCTCTGTGCATTCCCAAGAGGAATATCCATGAAGAGATGATAGCGATTCGGCATGAGGCAGAAGGAATATCAAACAGCCTTATATCTCACTCCCCGTCAATGTCCATTGTATAGGTCTATCTGTAAAACGAGTGTTAAGGCTCCAGGATAACAATGCCGTAATTGAACGGCGTCTTCCAGATATTCCAGGCACGTGTTGACCATTGCATCTGAAGCTTGCGATACGGCTGACCGGTTTTGTTGAATTCATCAGCATCGTCAATCGCTATATCGAACCCGAAAGACACGCCTTTTTCAGGTTTGACCGGCGACATTTGTTCGAATGGAATGGAATATTCCATGACATACCCGTCTTCCAGAATCTTTGAGGTATATTTCATGCCTAAAAACGCGCCTTGAGTCATGACCGCCTTTGACGGATTATCCTTTGTGCCGGCAACGCTTAAAATCTGGAAGTCGTCGCCGGACATATATTCGTCTTCCGCGTCGCCGAACAGATCAAAATCAAAGAAAAATTCCACACAGTCGTCCACCCAGAACCAATCCGGCAACTGATGAGCCGGTATATATTTGTCGTCACGCACCTTAACGGCTATATAGAAATTGTCGTTATCCCAGCCCGCCCACGCTTCGGCGGAAATATCTTCTTTTGCGGTCCTCAACCAGTCACCAGGTTTGCCGGTTTCAGGCAAATAACTTGTATCCATGAAAACAGATTGACGTTTGTCCAAATTCCAATCGGACAAATTGCCGTCTATCTTCGGCGCTTTTTCAAATCGTTTCGCGGTCAGGGCGGACATCATGAAGTCGCCGGTCAAGGGAGAACCATCGCCTAATTCTATCCTGTAATTGCCGCTGATTTCCGTGCCTATCGCGCTGTCAGGCGACACAGGCAGGCCGGCGACGCACGATTCAAACCGGCCAAGCTTCTTCTCTTTCGTGTTTTTGCCGAGTTTCAAACCTTTGATATCTGAAACAACAATTTTCAAATCTTTTTCGACATGAGAGTCGTTCATTATTTTAAACCGCACCTTGAGATTGCCCTCTTCATCCCCGCCCAGCAGCGGCCGAACCCATAAATCATTCCGTCCGATGTTTTCAACACCGGCTTCGGCAAACAACGCCAGAACATCCGAGGCGCCGGTTTTGGGGAAATGAAGATAGACAGGCGCCGGCGTCAGCGGGATGACGGTTCGCCCGTCCTTCTTGGCCACTTTTAACGGGTTGGTCATGACATCAAGAATACGCACTCTTTTCGGCAATGCAATATTCAGAAGAGACATTTGCTGGGCTCGTTTTTCCTCCCCGCTCAAACTTTCCAAAAGGGAGCGCAGTTCAATGGGCGCCCAGTTCGGATCGAAAGAAGCGAGTTCCTCCACCGCGGATGAAAGATACCTGTCCCAAACCAAGACCATGCTGTCTGTTCCGTTCGAAAAAAGAAAGGCCGAGCGCGCAGGACCAAGGTTGACGGCCGTTTCCGGTTGATATCCGGCCAGCATCACTCCGCCAAGAGACCAGGATATTCCAAGCGGACGCATAGCACCGTCGTAGTCAAAGAAAAGAAAAGATTTGGAAGTCTTCACCCCGATGTTGTATGGAATCGCATAATTGTAATACCAGAATACTTTTTCCGTTCCGGCCGCAATCTTTTCGACCTGATTGCGAAGCGAAACAGACGCAGATTTGAATGTTTCACGCGCCGCCGACTGAACCATACGCATTGCCTGGTAAAATCCTTCCGCAGAATATCCGCCTGTTCCCGATTCGGTGTCCCAAACAGGCCTGTTTTTCCCGTCGGCTCCGGCGTAAGACCGTATTACCAGGCTCCCGCTGTATCCGGTTCCATAACCATGATATGAATAAATGTCGCAGTAATCCAATATGCCTGCCGCCTCCAGCCTGCGCATCCAGGTTTGTCCCGCGCGATGCCCGTTGGGCGGCGCCAGTTTGACGTCCGGCCACGCCCTTTTTGCCGCGCGATACGCCCGGCGGCACAATTCCACGTAAAAATCCACCGGAATACTGGGCGGCTCGTTCCATATTTCCCAATACTGAACTTTGCCCTTGTAGCGTTTCACCACCGTCTCCACATAGTTTTCCCAATCGTCGAGATGTTTTGAACCCGGCAGCCAGCCAGGATATACCTCTATCGCTTCCTCGCCCGCCGCCCATTTGGGCGCCGCCGCCAGAACACCGAGCATTTTCATGTTATGAGAACGGACCAGTTCCACGCATTTATCGGCGTGATCGAAATTCCACTTCCCTTTTTCCGGCTCGAGATCCTTCCACAGAAAAACACTGCTTCCCCCGTCGTGCAGTCGGTTGATGGGACAACCCAGCCGATCACCCACTGCCAGCTGGTATTCATCCACTCCCCAGTGCCCGCATACGGATGATTCGGCCCTTAAAGAAGGGGCGGCATAATCGCGCATACGGGAGACAACCCGTTCTTGTATTACCGGCCCCTCGGGCTTGTCGCGCAATTCAGCGCGAAACAAGCCGAACCTGTTCAGCGGAATTTTCACCGCTTTTTCTTGGGGAATTCCCGCCTTGAGTTTGAAGGCAACGCTTGAGTCGAAGCGCTTCTCGTTATAATAATCCATCAAACTCACATGCGGCTTAACCACGGCGTCAGCCTCGTAACTGACTGCAGAAACTTTTATGACGACATTTTCCTTTTCCTTGAAAACGTTGCCCGGCGGCTCGCAATAAATGCCTGTTTCAACCGGATCGGCAGGCACAAAAACAGATGCATCCGTTCCTTCAACCAGCATTGCG